>CAUSDA010000010.1:0-42083 GCA_963529965.1 uncultured Neisseria sp. | reverse complement strand
CGTTCTCTTTGAGCTAAGGCGAGGCAACGCCGTACTGGTTTAAAGTTAATCTACTATATTACGCCGTTCAGACGACCCCTATTTAAGATTGATATGTATAAGTTCCTCCCTATTGTCCACGTTTTGTCCAGACTGGGGCTGCTGTTTTCCATGGTGATCGCAGTACCGACGTTGATGTCGTATTTTTTTCTGGACAACGCGTTTCCGGCGTTTGCCTACACGGCTTTGGCGACGACGCTGACCTCTTGCGCGGTTTGGCTGCTGACTTTCCATTTCCGCCGCGAGCTGCGCCCGCGCGACGGGTTTACGTTGGTTTTGATGTTGTGGCTGGCATTTGCGCTGGTGGCGGCGATGCCAATTTATATTCACATCCCGGGCATCAGTTTTACCGATGCGTTTTTTGAGGCAATGTCCGGACTGACGACGACGGGCGCGACGGTTATGACGAGTTTGGACACGCTGGCTCCGTCGGTGAATTTTTGGCGGCATATGCTCAACTGGCTGGGCGGCATGGGTATCATCGTGCTGGCGGTAGCGATTCTGCCGATGCTGGGCGTGGGCGGAACGCAGCTCTTCAAGGCCGAAATTCCGGGAATGGACAAAGAAAGCAAGATGGCGCCGCGCATTTCGCAGGTGGCAAAGAAACTTTGGTTCTTCTACACGATGACGACGGCGGCGGCTTTTCTGACGCTGCATTTTGCGGGGATGAGCTGGTTTGACGCGCTTTGCCATGCGATGTCGGCGGTGTCGTTGGGCGGTTTTTCGACACACGATGCCAGCATCGCTTATTTTGATTCGCTGACCGTCGAGTGGGCGATCATGTTTTTCACGCTCTGGGGCGGTGTGAATTTCGCCACGCATTTCACGGCGCTGACACGGCGTTCGCTCAAATCCTATTGGCAGGACGAGGAATGCCGCGTACTGCTGGTGCTGCTGGCGGGCAGTATTTTGATGTCGGCGGTGTATCTGTGGCAGAAGGATTTTTATGCAACCTTTGGGGATTCGCTGCGTTTTGTCAGCTTCAACTTTGTCTCCATCGGGCTGGCGAGCGGTTTTTCCAACACGGATTTCGCGCAATGGCCGCTGATCGTGTCGCTGTGGATGTTTTTCCTGTCCAACCTGTTGGCAAGCTCCGGCTCTATGGGCGGCGGCATTAAAAATGTGCGGGCGTTGGTCTTGTTCAAATTCAGCCTGCGCGAGATGATGATTCTGCTGCACCCGAAAGCGGTGCGCACGGTCAAGGTCAACGGACGCATGATTCCCGACCGCATGGCGCTGACAGTGATGGCGTTTATTTCGATTTATTTCATGACGACGATTGTATTCAGCTTTTTGCTGATGGCAAGCGGGATGGAATTTATCTCCGCCTTCACCGCCGTCATCGCGTGTATTACCAATGCAGGCCCGGGCTTAGGCGAGGTCGGACCGGCGGGCAGCTATGCGGTATTGAGCGATGTGCAGAAATGGCTGTGTTCGGCCGTGATGCTGCTGGGCCGCTTGGAGATTTTTACGGTGTTGATTTTGCTGACACCGGCTTATTGGAAAAAATAAAGACGGGTCGTCTGAAAACGGATTTCGGGTTTTCAGACGACCTTTTTGTTATCAGGTTTGCCATGCGTGCAAAGCGGCAAGCCTTGAAAAGGAGCGGCTCTGCGTTAAACTGCAAGAGCAAAACAAGCAACGCAAAGGAAATACGATGGATATCCTTACCCGCCTTCAAAACTTGCCGCCGAGCAAGTTTCATTACAGGCTTTTGGTGCTGGTCGGTATCGGCTGGCTGTTTGACGCGATGGATACCGGGCTGGTGTCGTTCATCCTGCCCGAGCTGGGCAAGGACTGGTCGCTTGCGCCTGCGCAATTGGGCTGGATAGTCAGCATCTCTTTTATCGGCATGGCACTGGGCGCGGTCATCAGCGGCTGGTTTGCCGACCGCTTCGGCAGGAAAACCGTTTTTGCCGGGACGATGGCGGTGTACAGCGTGGCGACGGGTTTGTGCGCGTTTGCACCCAACCTGTCCGCACTTTTATTTTTCCGCTTCTTCGTCGGTGTAGGACTGGGCGGACAGCTTCCCGTCGCGGTGTCATTGATCAGCGAGTATGCCCCGCCGAAAGTACGCGGTCGCTTTATCGTACTGCTGGAAAGTTTTTGGGGCTTGGGCTGGCTTGCCGCCGCACTCGCTTCCTATTTCTTTATCCCAAAATTCGGCTGGCACAGCGCGTTTTTAATCGGCGCGCTGCCGATTTTGTATATCCCGCTGGTGTTGAAATTCATCCCCGAATCCGTACCCTACCTGCTCTCGCAAGGCAAAACGGACGAAGCGCACCTGCTGGTCAGCCGCTTGGAAAATGAAGCGGGAATTACACCCGCCGCAACAGCCATAGCACCGCCGCAACAGAGAAAACAGCGCATCCGCTTCAAACAACTATGGCAACAGCCTTTCGCACGGCGCACGCTGATGCTGTGGCTGGTCTGGTTCGGCATCGTCTTTTCCTATTACGGCATTTTTACTTGGCTGCCGAAACTCTTGGTCGAACAGGGCAATACGGTGGTCAAAACCTTTGAATATGTGCTGGTGATGATTGTCGCGCAACTGCCCGGCTACATTACCGCGGCGGCATTGGTGGAAAAAATCGGGCGCAAAGCGACTTTGGCGGGCTTTCTCGCCGCCTGCGCCGTCTGCGCGTGGTTTTTCGGGCAAAGCAGCAGTGCCGCCGAAGTCATGGCATGGGGCAGCCTGATGTCGTTCTTCAACCTCGGCGCATGGGGCGTTTTATACACCTACACGCCCGAACTCTACCCCCTCCGCTTCCGTGCCTTCGCCTCCGGCTGGGCTGGCGCAATCGGGCGCATCGGCGGCATTCTTGCGCCTATGGTGGTCGCCAAAATGGTCGGCGGCAGCGGCGGATTCGGCAATATATTTATGATGTTTGCCGGCGTGATGATGCTGATTGTATTGGTGATTTTGGCATTGGGCGAAGAAACGAAAGGCAGGACACTGGAAGACATCAACGGATAAGCGCCGTTCTTCAAATCATCCCGCCAAATAAAAGGTCGTCTGAAAGTGTCACTTCACCGAAGTCAAACAACACTTTCAGACGACCTATTTCATTGAAATCCGGCTACGCGCCCTACTCCGCCCAAATCACCGTTTCCGACGCATCGCGGCGCGGTTTCGGGGTGATGTCGCGCACACGGTAGCCGAAGGTTGCGGCGACGGACAAGCCGTAATGTTCAGGGTCGAGCAATCCGGCTTCGGCAAGGATTTTTTCCACTGCGGCATATTCCATGCCTTCGATGGCGCAGGAATCGATGCCGAGCATCGCCGCGCCGGTAAGCATATTGCCTAGAGCGATGTAGGTTTGCTTGCTTGCCCAGTCAAACAGGGCGCGTTCGTCGTCGGCGATGAGCATATCGTGGGTTTGGAAACGGCGGTAGCGTTCAAATGCACCCGCCCGCTCTTCGGCGGTCAGACCGCGCCTGTCCATCAGTTCTTCAAAAGCGGGGCTGTCATAGCGGGCGTGTTTTCGAGCCAACAGGAAAACGACGTGGCTGGCATCCGAAATGGAAGCCTGCATCCCCCAGGCGAAGGGTTTGATTTTTTCACGCAATGCCGCGTTTTGCACGATCACAAACTGCCACGGCTCGCAGCCGACGGAGCTGGGCGAAAGGCGGCCGAAATCAAGGATGGCGGCAAAATCTTCGGCACTGATTTTGCGCGCGGGATCGTAATAGCGGACGGAAACGCGGCGTTTGAAAATTTCGAGGGCTTGTTCGCGGGTCAGTATCATGATGATTCCTTTGATTGAGTATGGAAGGGGCTTCCTTTCGGACAATCAGAATGGTCAAACGTTCGCAAAGATTGCAACACCAGCGGCAGCGAAACCGTTTGACGGTTGTGTGCAGAAAGGTAGGCGGCGTTAATCAGCTCCAGCGATTTCAAGCCTTCGCGCCCATCAACAATAGGCTCGGCTTTGCCGCGCAATACATCGACAACATTTTGATAATACAGCGGATGTCCGAAACCGTACACCGACGTGGTTTCATAATTGGCGGTTTTGACCTGCTCGTCGTAATCGCGCTCGTCGGCAAAATTCCATTCCTGAATTTCATTCACCGCCATACCGCCGATGCGTACCGTGCCGGTTTCACCCAAAATGGTAATCGAGCCTTCGAGGTTTTTCGGATAGGTGCACATAGTTACCGCCATCGAACCGAGCGTGCCGTTGCGCCAACGGAGGTTCATCACGCCCGTGTCTTCGGCTTCAATTTTGCGGTGGGTCGCAATCATCGCCTGCACTTCCGCCACCGGGCCGATGAGCCATTCCATCAAATCGACGTAGTGGCTTGCCTGATTCATGAACGCGCCGCCGTCCATCTTCCAAGTGCCGCGCCAACCGCCTCCTTGGTCATAATACGACTGCGGGCGCGTCCAAAAAACATTCAAATGCACCATATAGATTTTGCCGAAGCGTTGTTCTGCGACCGCGCGTTTGAGCAGTTGCAGCGTGGCGTTGAGGCGGTTTTGTTTCACGACAAACAAGCGTTTGCCCGCTTTATCAGCGGCTTCGACCATGCGCTCACCGTCAGTAAAACAGGTTGCCATCGGTTTTTCGGTGACGACGTGAAAACCCGCTTCCAACGCCTTAACCGCCTGTTCGGGATGCAAACCGGACGGCGTGGTGATGACGATTACGTCGGCATCGGTTTCCGCCAACATTTCCGTATAGCGGGCATAGCCTTTCGCCCCGGTGCGTTTGACCGCCACTTCAAGCGCGGCAGGATCGATGTCGCACACGGCAACGAGTTCGCAATCTTCTTGCAATACTTCAAACGAGCCGAAATGATTGTTGGAAATACGGCCGCAGCCGACTAAGGCGAATTTGATTTTGCGGTTTTGAATGGCTTCAGACATTTTCAGACGACGTATATAGTTATAAAAAACGGAAAAAGATTATAGATAAATCAGCCCTCAACCGATACCTAAAATCATGAAAAATTTGACGGGGCGGCAGGATATGGGGGTGCTTTCCGCCGTCGGTCCTTTCCTTTCAAACTCAGGTCGATATGAAGTTAATTTACAACAAATGCGTATCGTGGTTTATAATTCTGTTCTTACGAAACAGGGGTGCTGCCTGATGTTCTGGCGGCTGAGAAATACCCTTTACACCCGATCGGGATAATACCTGCGTGGGGAGTTTTCACGGATTCTGTCTTTCAGACGGCCTTTTTTGATATTGAGGTCGTCTGAAAAAGCAAAACGCTCCTGTTTCTTCTTTTCAAACGAGAAAACAGGAGCATTTTTTATGACTACGCCAAAGAAAACCGCCAAAACTTCCGGCAACGAAGCGCGCGAGCTTGCCGACTTGAGCGAAGACATCGGCATCCGCTTCAAATATCCAAACTCGGAGCGCGTGTATCTGCAAGGCAGCCGCGGCGACATCCGCGTGCCTTTGCGCGAAATCCGTCAGGACGACACCTACACGGCGCAAGGCACGGAAGCCAATCCGCCGATTCCCGTCTATGACACCAGCGGCGTGTACGGCGATCCGGCGGCACACATCGACTTGAAACAAGGTCTGCCGCACGTCCGCACCGCATGGCTGGACGAACGCGGCGATACCGAAATCCTGCCCAAGCTCTCCAGCGAATACGGCATCGAACGCGCACACGATCCGCAAACCGCCCATCTGCGTTTCAACCAAATCACCCGCCCCCGCCGCGCGAAAAGCGGCAGCAACGTAACCCAGCTTCACTATGCGCGCCGCGGCATCATCACGCCCGAAATGGAGTTTGCCGCCATACGCGAACGCATGAAGCTGGACGAACTTTTCAGACGGCCCGAATACGCCAAGCTCTTGAAACAACACGCAGGTCAAAGTTTCGGCGCAAATATCCCGACCCACCCCGACCAAATCACGCCTGAATTCGTACGCCAAGAAATCGCCGCCGGACGCGCGATTATCCCCGCCAACATCAACCACCCCGAACTCGAACCGATGATTATCGGCCGCAACTTCCGCGTCAAAATCAACGGCAACTTGGGCAACTCCGCCGTAACCTCCAGCCTGACCGAAGAAGTCGAAAAAATGGTGTGGTCGCTGCGTTGGGGCGCGGACACGATTATGGATTTGTCCACCGGCGCGCATATCCACGAAACGCGCGAATGGATTATCCGCAACGCGCCCGTCCCCATCGGCACGGTGCCCATCTATCAGGCTTTGGAAAAAACCGGCGGCATTGCCGAAGATTTGACTTGGGATTTGTTCCGCGACACCTTAATCGAGCAGGCGGAACAAGGCGTGGACTATTTCACCATACACGCGGGCGTGTTGCTGCGTTATGTGCCGATGACCGCCAACCGCCTCACCGGCATCGTATCGCGCGGCGGCTCCATCATGGCGAAATGGTGCCTTGCCCATCATCAGGAAAACTTCCTCTACACGCATTTCGACGAAATCTGCGAAATCATGAAAGCCTACGACGTGTCGTTCAGCCTCGGCGACGGCCTGCGCCCCGGCTGCATTGCCGATGCCAACGACGAATCCCAATTTGCCGAGCTGCACACCTTGGGCGAATTGACCGCCAAAGCGTGGGAACACGACGTACAAGTCATGATCGAAGGCCCCGGCCATGTGCCGTTGCAACGCGTCAAAGAAAACATGACTGAAGAGCTGCAACACTGCTTTGAAGCGCCTTTCTACACACTCGGCCCGCTCGTTACCGACATCGCACCCGGCTACGACCATATCACCTCGGGCATAGGCGCGACCAATATCGGCTGGTACGGCACAGCCATGCTCTGCTACGTTACCCCGAAAGAGCATTTGGGCCTGCCCGACAAGGAAGACGTGCGCACCGGCATCATCACCTACAAACTCGCCGCCCACGCCGCCGACCTCGCCAAAGGCTGGCCGGGCGCACAGTTGCGCGACAACGCCCTGAGCAAGGCGCGTTTCGAGTTCCGCTGGCGCGACCAATTCCGCCTCAGTCTCGACCCCGAACGCGCCGAAAGCTTCCACGACGAAACCCTGCCCGCCGAAGGCGCGAAAATCGCCCACTTCTGCTCAATGTGCGGCCCCAAATTCTGCTCGATGAAAATCACGCAGGAAGTGCGCGACTACGCCGACAAGCAAAAAGCCCAGCGGCAGGGCATGGAGGAAAAAGCGGTTGAGTTTGTAAAGAAAGGGGCTGAGATTTACAGTTGATAAAAAGGTCGTCTGAAAAGTTTTCAGACGACCTTTTTCTATTTCCTGAACTCTTCCCTGACGATGTCGAGCCAAGCCCTGAGCGCGGGGGTGGGACGCTGGTGTTTTTTCCACGCCATCGTCAGTTGCCAGCGGATTTCGGGTTCGGTCAACGGGACGGCGGCAAAGGTGTCGGGGTTGATTTTGCGGGCGTAGTATTCGGGCAGAAGGGCGATGCCCATATGGTGCGCCACCATGTCGGCGAGCAGGTCCCATTGTCCGGTGCGGCAGACGACGTTGGGGGTGAAGCCTTGGCTGCGGCAGGCGGTTTGGATGGTTTCGTTGAGGGAAAATCCTGAGCCGAACAGGATAAACGGTTCGTGTTGCAGGCTTTTGAGGCTGAGGGCGGCATGGCGGGCTTGGGCGCGCGGCATGAGGACAACGAGCGGGTAGTCGCAGAGGGTAATGCTGTCGAAGTCTTCGTGGACGGGGGCGAGCAGTTGTCCGGCGTCAAGTTCGTTGTTGCGTAGGGATTGTTCGATGGCGAGCGAACCTTGTTCGAGGAAGGTCAGTTCGATGCCGGGCCATTGGCGGCGGAAGCGGAACAGGGCGTTGCTGAGCAGGTCGCTGCCGAGCAGTGCCAAACCCAGCCGCAGCGTGCCGCTTTTGATGTGGCGGTAGCCGTCGATGCGGGCGAGCAGCAGGTCGCGTTCGTGCAGGAGGTTCAGCGCGTGGCGGTACACTTCTTCGCCGATGGGCGTGGTGGCGACCTGGCGTTTTTTGCGGCCGTTTTCTTTAACCAACAGCGGCACGCCCAGCTCTTCTTCCAATGCCTGTATGGTTTTGCTGACGGTGGGCTGGGTCAGATTGAGCGCGGATGCGGCGGCGGAAAAACTTTGCAGGCGCACGAGTTCGGCGAAACAGTGCAGGCTTTTGAAGTCCATTATTCCTCTTGGGCATGATTTTGATGCGGATAATTCATATTATGCGCAAACCGCGTCCTTATAATCAAGCCTTCGTTTTGGATTACGGATGGATAAACCTTATGGATACGCTGACGCGATTTTTTCAGACGACCTTGCAGCTTGCCGTGGTCGGCTTGGTGTGGCTGGTGTCGGATTTGATGGTGCGCTTTGCCCATCTGCCTGTTTCTTCGGGCGTATTGGGGCTGTTTTTGATGCTTGCGCTGTTGGGTTTGGGCGTGATTAAAACCGGCATGGTCGAGCGCGGCGCGAAATGGGTGTTGGGCGAGTTGGTGTTTTTCTTCATCCCGATTATGGTTTCCGTATTGCAATACCGCGATTTGCTTCTTTCCGAAGGTTGGCGGCTGGTGCTGACGATTGCGGTCGGTACCGCGCTGGTGATGATCAGCACGGCGTTGACACTGAATTTCTGCTACCGCTGGAAACGCCGCCTGTATAAAAAACTGCACGCCTGATAGGGAACAAAAATGGATTACGCCGCGCTCGCCTGCTTCGCTTGGACCTGCTTCGCCTATTTTGTGGCGAAAAAAATCTACCGCAAAAAACCGCTGATGATTTTCTCGCCCGTCGTGACCGTTTCGGTCAGCACCATCGTCCTGATGCTGCTTTTGGGCATTTCCTACGACACTTACCACAAATACACGCAAGGCATCGTTTTCCTGCTCACGCCGGTAACGGTCGCCTTCGCCATTCCGATTTATGAAAACCGCGAAGTCATCCGCCGCCAGCTTCCCATCCTGTCGATAGCGATTTTGGTCGGTATGTTCGTCGGCGTGGCCAGCGCGTTTTTGATGGGCAATATGTTCCACTTCGACAGCGAAGTGACCAACAGCCTGATGGCGCGCTCGATTTCCACGCCGTTTGCCGTCGTATTGGCAAGTGAAATCCACGGCTCGGCGTCGTTGGTATCACTGTTTACCATCATCACCGGCTTCGTCGGTATGATATTCGGCGATTTGTTTTTAGCGTTCACCCGCATCCGCTTCCACACCGCCAACGGCGTCGCACTGGGCAACGCCGCCCACGGCTTCGGTACTTCCCGCGCCGGACAACGCCACGAAACCGAAGGCGTGATGGCGAGCCTGACCATGATTTTGGCGGGGCTGTTTATGGTCATCATCGGGCCGAGCATGGTGCATTTGGTGGTTTGGCTGATGGGCTGAACGGCAGTTTTATAGTGGATTAACTTTAAACCAGTACGGCGTTGCCTCGCCTTAGCTCAAAGAGAACGATTCTCTAAGGTGCTGAAGCACCAAGTGAATCGGTTCCGTACTATCTGTACTGTCTGCGGCTTCGTCTCCTTGTCCTGATTTAAAGTTAATCCACTATACAAAGATATTGGAAACGTCGTCTGAAAAGCCGTTTGCAGGTTTTCAGACGACCTTTTTTTGAGTTTGCCGCGGATATAAACGTTGACAATGACAAAATATTAATACTATGCTGAAGTATTACTCACTAGCGGATATATTATGCAAACAACTCATCCGAACCCATCCCTCCGTCTCAATATCATCGGCACAGGCAAAGGACTGCCTTCGCGGCTGGTCCCTTCCACCGAAATCGACGCCCTGCTCGGCATCAAAGAAGGCCGTACCGAAAAACTCAGCGGCTTGGCGCAACGCTACTTTCTGGCGGACGACGAATCTGCCGATGCGATGCAGCTTCAAGCCGCAAAAAATGCGCTGGCGGCGGCAGGCATCACGATTGACGATGTGGATTGCGTCATCAACGCTTCGGGCATCGACCGTCAATGCATTCCCTTCAACGCCGCGCATACATTGCGCCTGCTGAAGCCCGCGCACCCGATTGCCGCATTCGACGTTAACATGACCTGTTTGTCGTTCTTACGCAGCTTGGATTTGGCGGATTCGCTGTTACACAAATATCCCACCATTTTATTGATCAGCTGCGATGTCGCCTCTGTCGGCTTGGACTGGAACGATTTTCACAGTTCGACCATTTTCGGCGACGGCGCGGCGGCGGCAGTCATCAGGTCGTCTGAACGCGGCGGCGTGCTGACAAGCAAATTCGAGGTACATCCCGAAGGCTACGAATTCTGCACCATTCCTGCGGGCGGCTATGAAAATCACCCGTCCAAGCACCCCGAAAGCTATGTCTCCCAAGCCTATTTCCACATGAACGGCAAAAAGCTCTACAAACTTGCCGCCGAAGCCATACCCGGCTTTTTGGATGAAACGTTGGCGCAGGCGGATTTGACGTTGGCAGACATAGACTGGATCGTTCCGCATCAGGCAAGCCGCGGCGCTTTGCAACACATCATCAGTCGTCTGAAACTCGATCCTGCCAAAATCGTCGATATTTTCAACACCCACGGCAACCAAATCTCCGCCTCCATCCCCTCCGCGCTGCACCACCTGCTGACCGACTTCCCCGTCCGATCCGGCGATAAAGTTTTGCTGTTCGGCACATCCGCAGGCGTGGGCTTGGGCGCACTGGTTTGGGAAAAACCATGAAAAAGGCCATCGTCACCGGCGCGACCGGCGGACTGGGGCGCAACCTTGTGCAGACGCTGCTTGCCCAAGGCTGGCAGGTAGCCGCCTGCGGGCGCAATGCCGAAATCGGCAAAATGCTGGATACGGAATTTCACGCCTTCGATTTGTCCGACCGCAATCAGACCCTGAAGGCATTTTCCGATGCCGATATCGTGTTCCATTGCGCCGCGCTGTCCTCGCCGTGGGGGCGCTACGAAGATTTCTACCGCGCCAATGTGACCGCCACGCAAAACGTCTTAGCGGCGATGCGGCAGCACCATATCGGCAAGCTGGTACACGTTTCCACGCCCAGCATCTATTTCGACTACCTCGACCAGCACAAAGTCCCCGAAACCTTTATCAGCCGCCACTTCGTCAACGACTACGCCTACACCAAATTCCTTGCCGAACAAGAAGTCGCCGCCGCCACCGACCTCTCCAGCGTCATCATCCGTCCGCGCGGCATTTTCGGCGAATACGATACCGCCGTCCTGCCGCGCCTGCTCAAAATCTCCGAAAAAGGCTTTCTGCCGCTGATTCGGCGCAGCGGCCGCGAAGCAGGCGGCGCATTAGTGGACGTGACCTACGTCGGCAACGTCGTCCATGCCCTTCTGTTGGCAGCTGAAGCTGATGTGCCCCGCGCCATGCCGTTCAACATCACCAACGGCGAGCCGCAGACCATCGCCGCACTCTACCGGCAAATCATCGATACCCTGCATCTGGGATGTCGTCTGAAACCCGTCTCCTACCGCCTGATTGACAGCGTTGCCCGCCTACTGGAAACGCAGGCGCGGCTGACCCGTTCCTTTCGCGAACCCCTCGTCACCCGTTACAGCATAGGCACGATTTCCTTCGACCAAACCCTAGACATCAGCCGCGCCCGTTCGCTGCTCGGCTACGAACCCCAAATCAGCATTGCCGACGGACTGCGGCAATACGCCCGTTCCCTGAAAGGCTGAAGCTATGGACATCCGTTTCTACCACACCGGCTACTGCACCCATCCCGAATGTATGGTCGAACGGGGCGGCAGCCTGCGTAAAGCCGCCTTTCCCGCCATGACCGCCCACATCACCCACCAAGGCGGCAACCTGCTGTTCGATACCGGCTACGCGCCCCGCTTTTTCCAAGCCTGCCGCCGATTTCCCGAGAAATTTTACGCGCTGACCACGCCCGTCACCCTCAGCCAACCGACCATACGCAAGCGTTTGGGCGATGCCGCGCACGACATCAACCAAATCTTCCTCTCCCACCTGCACGCCGACCATATTGCCGGACTCAAAGACTTCCCCGACGCAGAAATCATCCTTTCCCGCGCCGCCTACGATTTTGTTTACCGTACCGACAAACCCGAAAGCCTGACCAACCGCATCATCGAAGTCAAACAAGGCTTCCTGCGCGAGCTGTTGCCCCAAGACCTGCCGCAGCGCGCCCGCTTTATCGAAGATATGCCCGAAGTCCGCCTTGACGAAGCGTTTTACCCGTTTGAACAAGGCTACCGCATCAGTGCCGATTTGATTGCCGTCGCCCTGCCCGGCCATGCCGCCGGACAATACGGGCTGATAGCCGGAGAATTTTTCCTGATTGCCGACGCCGTTTGGCGGTTTGCGACCATCAGCCACAACCGCCGCCCCAACCCCCTTACCGGCCTTATCGCACAAAACCGCACCGCCGTCCAAGCCACCATAGACCGCCTGCAAGACCTCCACCGCCGCAACCGCGAAATCATCCTCGTTCCCAGCCATTGCGAACCCACCTTGCGTCGATTGGGCATGGAAGGCTTGGATTAAAGCAGGTCGTCTGAAAACCCGACAAGCCAAAGCCCCTCAACCGCCCCAAAGAACACACCATGAAACCTTCAAAATGGCAAATCCTTAAATCCTTTTTCCACACACGAAACTACACGGAACGCGCCGCCCTTGAAGCACACCAGCAAAAACAGCTCGACCGCCTTTTGACAAACCACAACAGCCGCTTCTACCCCCACAGCGCCAAGCTACAAGACTACCCCGTTATCAACAAACGCATCTTCATGCAGCATTTCGCCGACATCAACGCCTACGGCATCAGTGAAAAAGATGCCCTCTCCGTCGCGCTCAAAGCCGAAGAAAGCCGTGACTTCAGTCCCGTTTTTCAGACGACCTCGGGCAAAGAAATCACCGTCGGACTTTCCTCCGGCACCAGCGGCAACAGGGGCATTTTCCTCGTTTCCCCCGAAGAATCCGCCCTGTGGGCAGGCTATATGCTCAAACGCATGCTGCCCCGCCCCTACCTCGCCCGCCACAGCATCGCCTTCTTCCTGCGCGCCAACAGCAACCTCTACACCGCCGTCAAAAGCCCGCTGATACGCTTCGAGTTTTACGACCTGCTCGAAGCCTTGGACGAGCACATCCCAAGGCTCAACGCGCAAAAGCCCACCATCCTCATCGCCCCCGCCCAAGTATTGCAGCAGCTTGCCCGACACCCCGACCTCGCCATACACCCCAAAAAAATCATCTCCGTTGCCGAAGTTTTAGAACCGCAAGTCAAAACCCGCATCGAACAACGCTTCGGCACACCGGTTCACCAAATCTACCAATGCACCGAAGGCTTCCTCGCCCACACCTGCGCCCACGGCAACCTGCATCTGAACGAAGACATGGTTTATATCGAAAAAGACTGGATAGACCGCGAAAGCGGCCGCTTCGCCCCCATCATCACCGACTTCAACCGCAAAAGCCAACCCGTCATCCGCTACCGCCTCGACGACGTTTTGATTGCCAACGACGCCCCCTGCCCCTGCGGCAGCGCATTCACCCGCATCAGCGCCATTGAAGGACGCTGCGACGACATCCTCGACGCACGCACGGCAAACGGCGAACCTTACGCCCTCTACGCCGACTTCATCCGCCGCGCCATGATTTCAGACGACCTCATCCAAGAATACCGCGTCGAGCAACACGGCAAAGCCCTGCATATTTTCCTCACGCCCGACACAGAACAAACCCGCGCCGCCGCCACCCGCAACCTGGACCGCCTGTGGCAGACACTGCAAATTCGTCCTTTCGATTACATTTTCCAGCCGGAACAAACCCGCCCCCTGCACCAAAAACGCCGGCGCGTGACGAAAATTTCCCCGTATAGCGAAAATCCGTAATTGTTTTAATGCGTTATCTTTCCAAGCAAAGACAAAAAGGGTCGTCTGAAAAATTTCAGACGACCCTTCCAGTAAAAAGAAAAACGCCATACCCGACCTTACCTTCCTATAGTGGATTAAATTTAAATCAGGACAAGGCGACGAAGCCGCAGACAGTACAAATAGTACGGCAAGGCGAGGCAACGCCGTACTGGTTTAAATTTAATCCACTATACTTTCCGTAATACCTGCCATGTTAAGCTTGCAGTAACGCCCAACACTCTTTCAGACGACCTAAACCTTATGCGCCACCTTATCCCCCTCTTCTTCCTGTCATTTCCGTTAGCAGCCTATGCAGGCGGTGATTTTTCAAAAGCCCAAGTTCTCAGTATTGTAGGCAGCCACGGTTACTATCGAATTTCCGTCCGCCAAATAGAACGCCCAATTTATAACGATGGATGTACGACATACAATATCCGTATTACCCCTCCTAGAAAAACCTTTTGGGATCTGTTTGGTCTGGGACGAGCCGACGACCATCCCACCACCGAACAAACACAAGCTGCTGCCGCAGTGTTAAAACAGTATGCTGCCAATCAGCAACCGCTAGAAATCGGCTATTTGGGCGGCGGACTGTATCCCGATCCTCGACAAAAATGCCTTTATCACGGCACTGGGATGAGGTTTGATGCACCGGACTATTTAGCCGTACGTCAAGACGGACGCCTGAATCTATATCCTTATCTGACCAAACCATAAATACATCCCCGCCACAAAGTAAAAGGTCGTCTGAAAACGGACGCAGTCAGTTTATGCGGAGCTAAAACGAACTCAGTGAATCTTGAGAACAGTTTTTTCAGACGACCCTTCCTAATATCAGCCAATCGAAATAAAAACCTCTCCCGCCCCAACCCGCTCGGTTCAAGCCTCATCTACTGCATGATATCGCCCCACTCCAAACCGTATTTCTGCAAATATTTGCGCAGCCTGTCGCTGTCATTGGTTTTGGCGCGGCTGTTTCGGGAAACATGAAACAATGCCCTTCCCGCCTGCGCCATGTTTTGGTGTTTTCGGCATTCATCAATCACGTTCTGCAATTGTAAGCGGTCAAACAAATCCAAATTTTCCCAATCGATTTTGTCGGGATAGTTATCCGCCTTTTCAGACGACCCCTTGTGCAAAAGGTCGTCTGAATCCGCCTCTTCAGCCCATAACCATTTGAGCCGCTCAATTTCCGCCGCCACTTGCTCCGCCTGTATCCTGCCCTGCGGGGCAAGCGTGGCCAGGCGCATGATGCTGGCGGCAAGGTCGCGGAAATTGCCGCGCCATCGTGCTTCGTTTGAATGGGCGAAGGCAAGGTAGGCAGACAGGGCTTCTTTATTGAAACGGGTGGCGCGGCCGAGTTCCTGCGAAGCGAGCGCGAGCTGGTGTTCGATGTTCGGCTCGATGTCTTCGCGGCGGTCGGCGAGCGCGGGCAGCGGGTAATTCCAAATATTGATGCGGGCGAACAGGTCTTCGCGGAAGCGTCCGGCGCGGATTTCCCGCCGCAGGTCGCGGTTGGTACCGGCAATCAGCTGGAAGCTGCTGTGCACTTCCTTGTCGCTGCCGACGGGATAAAAATGTTTTTCTTCAATGGCTTTGAGCAACATGGCCTGTTCGTCCAAGCCCAATTCGCCGATCTCGTCTAAAAACAGCACGCCGCCGTCGGCGGTTTTCAAATAGCCTTCGCGCTTTTCCGCCGCGCCGGTAAACGCACCTTTTTTGTGTCCGAACAGGGCGGAAGCCGCGCCGTCGCCGCGCAAGGTGGCGCAGTTCACATCGACAAACTCGCCTTTAATCAGATGGCGCGCCTTTTTCAATTCGAAAATCCTGCGTGCCAGCATCGATTTGCCCGCGCCGGTAGGGCCGGAGAGCAGAATCGGCGACGGGGAATGCAGCGCGACTTGTTCGATTTCGGCAATCATGCGGTTGAAGGCGGCATTTTGTGTAGAGATGCCGCTTTTCAGGTAGCGCACCGCGTCATCGCGCACGGCTGCAAGGCGTTCGGCCAGCACGTCGTAACGCGCCAAATCCAAATCGATGATTTCATAACCGCCGATATCGCCTTTCCCCATGCTGCGCCTTTGGTTTTTCGGCGGCGCAGTCTGCAACAGCACACCGGGGATTTGACGCGATTCCACCAATAAAAACAGGCAGATTTGCGCAACGTGCGTACCCGTGGTGATATGGGTGAGATAGGTTTCCTCTTCAGTATCAAACGCATAGCCTGCCGCCCAATCGTGTAGCTTGGTATAGACTTCGGAAAAATCCCACGGGTTTTCCAGCTCCATAGGCACGAGATTGACAACGGTGTGCGGCGACACCTGCTGAATATCGGCTTTTACATGATCCGCCAGATCGCGGTATTTCTCTGCATAAAACAGCTCCATGCGGTCAAGATGGAAATCATGACGCTGATTCATGGCGACATTCGGCCGCCACTTCTGCCAACGCCCTTGACCGAAACCGCTGTCCAATACCGTACCGAGAAAGCTGACGGCAACTTGTTTTTTGGGTGCAGTATTCATTTTCAGACGACCTAAACCATTCTTTCCAAGACAAATGCGCCGTAATCGTCGCCCAAAGGCAGCTCGAAATCCGTATGTAAGATTTGGCGTTCCGCCTGCACGTTTTCGCCGGTTTGCGGATTGAAACCCTCTTTCAAGGTCGTCTGAAAATACACGCCGAAGCCGCGTTTCTGCCATGCGGGCAGTTCGTTGAAATTAATGTTATTTTCAAACAGCAAATCGTGTTTTTGAGCGCGTGTCAGCCCGCTGACGGCATCCGTGGCACGGGATACGCTTTCGCCTTTTTTACGCAGCATCCAATAGCAGTGGGCGTTGAGCGCGTTGCGGTGCGCGTCTTCATGCCGCCAACGGAAATAATCGACCACCAGTTTTTCGTTCGGCAAAACGCAAACCCGTGCATCAAAAGCGGCGGGCTGCCCGTGTGCCACCGAAAAGGCAGCGCTGGCTTCGCCCGCCAATACCGAAATGATTTTGCGCGTTTTGCGTTTGAACGTATCGTCGTCACGGCGCAGCAGCAGCGAAATTTCATCGCTTTCGGAATAGCCATACGCCACATTGAAGCCGCACTGCATCAAATGCTGGACGGTGTGTGCCATCAGGTCGTGGAAGCGGATATCGAACGGGGCTTCAAACTGCCAAACCTCCTTAGTCAACCGCGTAAAGCCGCGCCCGTCCAAGCGCACTACAATGAAGTTTTCCTGCGGCACGCAGAAATCGTAAGCGGTTTCGTATTGCCGCAGGCGTTTGTCCAAATCATCGAATCGCATTACATTTCCTTAAATATCTTATTTTCTATAAATCTATCTAAAAATATATTTTCCAGTATTCTACGCTTTTTGCCGCAAAAGACCACATTAAAATATATTTTCTTTATATTCAATAAATTAAAAATTAATTTTGAAATTTTTTTATCGTTGGCACGCTGTTGGCTATGTTGTAAATGTAACGATGCAGCAGATGCTGCGGGAAATACAGTTCTACAGGAAAGAATTTTCCGTAAATTTTTAGCTGCCGTGTCGTTACAGGGCGAATGCCGACAAGACTACAAGGTTTCTGCAGGTTCGACTCCTGCCTCGCCTAATAGGCGTTGACGTCTTGTTTTTCTAGTCGCCCACCTTTTCTGATTCAGCAGGCAAATGCCGGAGGAATTACAGCCTGCCAACGCTCGAGGTCGCGGGTTCGAATCCCGCCTCTGCCGCCAACTATGGCAGAGTAGCTCAGAGGATAGAGCGCGTAAAAATTTCTCTACTCCTTGTTGCCAGATGTACCACCCCTTACGGGCGGATGCCGGCAGGATTACATTAGATCGGTTATTGCGGGTTCGATTCCCGCCGCCGGAAACGGCGTAAATCCTGCCAATCTAGCCGCCCACCCTTTTTTGCAGCATGGCGGACAAATGCCTTGGGAACTACATTCGTCGCAGGTTCGAGTCCTGCCCCGCTTTCGGCGGGTAGCTCAGTCGGTTAGAGCAATTAGGCGTTTCCAAAAAACTCGTTGTTTGCCGTGCTGCCCCTTATCAACACTTTCAGACGACCTGAAGGAGGCATAGCCATGACCGAACCATTTCATATCGCCTATCAACTGCACGATGCAGGCTGGGCAAGCGTTACCGTGAAATATGGCGAAGAGAACTATCAACAGGCTGTTTCCTATCTGCATGATTCGCTGAAAGATTTATGTGATTTAGCAATTGCTCTGCAAAGCAGCGGCAGCATTACTGAGGCGAAAGTCCTGTTTTTAGACGAACCCGGCGAACTGGCCTTACTGGTATCTGCAGCCGAACAAAGCAACGAAGCCGAAGTGAGGCTGATTTATTCAGACGACTGGTTTTTCAGTTTCAACTTCAATCGCAGTCCACAACAAACCTTATGGCACGGCAAAGTGGACAGGTATGAATTGGCGGAAAACATCCGTCTGATTTTAGAAGATATTTATCTGAATATCGGCGAAAAAGAATATTTGGAAAGATGGGTAGAACATCCTTTTCCGAAAAAAAGCTATCTGAAACTGAGCCAACTTTAAGGAATAGATATGAACACTTGGCTAATCATAGGCGTCATCGTTTTTTCGACTCTGGTTTGCTGGTCGTTCCAAACCTGCCGCAGCCGCAAACGCGAGCAGGCTTGGCGGAAACAGACTTTTCCCGAAGCGGAATGCAGTTTGATAAAGGAAGGCTGCCGTTACGACATCGCGCTTTCAGACGGCCGCACCTTCCACCAAGCCGAAATACTCGGCACGGCGCAAGGCAAAGAAGCAGATTTTCTGTTCGGCTATGGAAGCATGCTTGTGCTGCGTCTTTCAGACGACCGCAAAGCCTATGTGCGGCAGGCATGTATCCGCTGCATGATTGAAAGCAAGATTTTAGAAGATTAAATAAAAAGTTTAAGGGCGCAACCGGCAAATGCCGGGGAAATTACATCACTTAGGGAGTACGAGGTACGGGTTCGAATCCCGTTTCCGTCAGATAAGGGCGGAATAGCTTAACCGGCAGAGCGCGTAAAAAATGCATTTCCCCAACCCTTGTTGCAGGACGCGCCCACCCCTTACGGGCGGATGCCGGCAGGATTACATTAGATCGGTTATTGCGGGTTCGATTCCCGCCGCCGGAAACGGCGTAAATCCTGCCAATCTAGCCGCCCACCTTTTTTACGGCAGCAGGCGGATGCCTGAAGGGATTACATTAACCTTCCACGTTAAAAAACCGTATCCCTTCAAATATTAGCCACTGCGCTGCCATCCATTCGAGGTCGTCTGAACAGTTCAGACCACCCAAAACCAACAACACGAAAGGAAATGAAAAATGGCTAACACCACCTTGTTCCAATCCGTTAAAACCCATTTGACCGCTGCCGACACCCGCAACGAAGCAGGCGGCATCGCCTACACGCTGACACCCAAACAACAGCTCGCCCAACTTGCCGCCACCGGCTGCCTGAACAGCACCTACTACACCGATGCGCAAGACCAGCTTGAGCAAGTATTGGAATTGGCAGAAAACCTGGATGCCGAGTTTATCGCCAAAACTGCCGTGTACGCCCGTCAAAAAGGCTTCATGAAAGACATGCCCGCGCTGTTGCTTGCCGTATTGGCGCAAAAAGACGTGAACATGCTTGCCCGCGTGTTCGACCAAGTGGCGGACAACGGTAAAATGTTGCGCAACTTCGCGCAAATCATCCGCAGCGGCGCAGTCGGCAGAAAATCTTTCGGCAACCGTCCGAAAAAACTGATGCAGACCTGGCTTTTGACCGCCACCGAAAAACAACTGTTGAACGCCGCTATCGGCAATGCTCCGTCGCTGGCGGATGTGGTCAAAATGGTGCATCCCAAACCGCGTGAAGCATGGCGTGCCGCCTGGTTTGCGTGGCTTATCGGCAAACCGTACGACCGCGAAGCATTGCCGCCCATCACCCGCGCCTTTGAAGACTACAAACAAAGCCGCCAAGGCGCATTGCCCGACGTTCCCTTCCAAATGCTCACTGCTTTGGAATTGAATAGCGGCGACTGGGCGCAAATCGCCCGCAACGGCTCATGGCAGCAGGTTCGCCAAAACCTGAACACTCTCCTGCGCCACGATGTGTTTGCGAAAAGCAAAAACATCAAAATGGTGGCAGAAAAACTGCGCGACCAAACCGCCATCCGCCGCGCCCGCGTCCTGCCTTACCAATTGCTGACCGCGTATCAGGCAACATCCGAACAGATGCCGTTTGAAATCCGCGAAGCCCTGCAAGATGCGATGGAAACCGCCGTACAAAACGTACCGGCCATCCGAGGCAAAGTCGTGGTTTGCCCGGACGTCTCCGGCTCCATGCACAGCCCGTCCACCGGCTATCGCGGCAGCGCGACCAGCAGAACCCGCTGTATCGACATCGCCGCGCTCGTGTCCGCCGCCATGTTGCGCACCAATCCGAAAGCCCGCGTGATACCGTTTGAACAAATCACGGTAAACGTGCAGCTCAACCCGCGCGACAGCATCATGACCAACGCCCAAAAACTCGCCAATATCGGCGGCGGCGGAACGGCATGCAGCGCACCGCTCGCCATGTTGAACCGCGAAAAAGCCGATGTGGATTTGGTCGTCATCGTGTCTGATAACGAAAGCTGGGCAGACCTCGGACAATGGGGCGGCAAAACCAGCCTGATGAAAGAATGGGACATCCTGAAACAACGCTGCCCCGAAGCCAAACTCGTCTGCTTGGACATCCAGCCCTACACCACCGCACAGGCGCAAAACCGCCATGACATCTTGAACATTGGAGGCTTCTCCGACCAAGTGTTCACGCTCATCGGCTCGTTCGCCGAGCAAGGTATGGGCGCGGATTTCTGGGTGGAAGAGATTGAGAAAACCGAGCTGGCGGCGGTAAATTAGCCAAGGGTCGTCTGAAAATAAGGTGGCAACGTTTTCAGACGACCTTACCGGTAAAAGATTGAGTGGCAAACATGAATGCTGACGAACTTGCCCTGTGCAAAACCTTTCCCGCGACCTTGCGGCATGAAGCAGAAACGCTGATTTTACGGCAGCCCTACGGGAGCCGCTTACCCGTCCGCCAAGGGGAAACCGTTGTTTCAGACGACCAGACAATCCGTCTCGTCAGCCGTCAATATGTTGTTTTTCATCCGACAGGGAACGAGGTTCGGCAACTGATGGCACACTGTCTGAATACCCGCCATCATGACGGTCATATTCGCGAACGGCATTTCAAACCGCTGCTCGCCGCCGGACAGCCTGCGTTCGTCCTGCCTTTTGCCGCACAGTTGCTCGGCGAATATGTTTTGCCGATACAATTTAACGTTGCCGTATTTTTCCAACACAACGCTGCGGCTTTGGCACGTTTTTTCGCTGACAACCCGCTTTATTGGCAAAAGCAGAAAAACCGCATCCGCAGCTATTGGCATTGTTATCACAGCAGCCGTTATCCCGATTGGCAAAGTTATCCCGTCCGTTTGTTGGCGGAAGAAATCGATAAGGAAATCGCCCGTATTGTTTTCAGACGACCCCTCACACCAAACGTCGTCTGAAAACCCAAATAAGGAAATCAAACACTATGCAAAAATTCATCTTAATCCGCGGTCATCAAGGTTCGGGAAAATCGACTTTCGCCGAACAAAAAGCCGCCGAATTTAAAGCGCAGTATCCGAATGCGGAAATCGTCCGTATTGAAAACGACTTGCTCATGACCGACGAAAACGGCGTGTACCGCTGGTCGGGCGAGGCGTTGGATAAGGCTCAGAAGCGCGGTAATGCTTTGATGACCGAAACCTTAAAAATCGGACGCCAAAATCCGAACCGCAACATTTTAATCATCCATTCCAACACCAACCAAAAGGCTTCGCGCTGCCGCCATTTGTTGGATCTGGCGAAAAAAAGCGGTTTTGAAACAGAAATCTACCGTATGCACAATTTCTATCCCAACCTGCACGGCGTGAAAGAGCATGACGTGTTGGCGGCGTATATCAAGCTGAACCAAAACCGTGTGGCAAACGAAATCCACGTTGAAGCCGTACAACCCGCCAGCGCGGAACAATTGGAAAAAATCAAGCAAATGCAGGCTTTCCAGCAGCAGCCCCTGCCGTTTGACGAAACGCAGCAAACCTTCGTCACCGAAAATTATCTGCAACACGGCAGCCGCAACTTTACCGCCAAAGCATCCAAGCGCTATCCCGAATTGCGCGTGTTGAAATATGCCCGCAGCGTGTTCTACGACAACCGCTTCGACGATGCGCTGCTGGAAATGCGCGGTTTGATTATCGACGCGCACAACCGCATCATCGTGCGCCCGTTTAAAAAAGTGTTCAATTATTCGGAACGTATTGCCAAAGGTAGCCGTTATCCGATCCGAATCAGCGACGATAGATTGGTGGATGCGGTCGTAAAAGTAAACGGCTTCCTCGGCTGCTGCACTTTCGTCTCGCTTTCAGACGACCACCCGTCCCACGGCGCGGCGTTTGACGGCAAAGTGCTGTATTCGACCACCGGCTCGCTCGACAGCGCGTTTGCCGACATGACCGCCGTACACTGCGCGCAATACGAACCCCTGTTCCGCGCTTATCCGAACCACACTTTTTTGTTTGAAATCACAGACGCGAAAGACGTCCACATCATCCGCGAAGAATTGGGCGAAACCCTAATCGGCTGCATCGATGTGGCAACAGGCCGTCAGTTTAGCGAAGCCGAATTGGACGAAATCGGCAAACAATACGGCATCCGCCGCCCAGAAACGCTAAAAAACATCACGTTCGGCGAGCTGAAAGGTCGTCTGAAAAATGTGGAACACGAAGGTTTTATGGTATTTGATGCGCAAAACGGCGAAATGCTGTTCAAACTCAAATCGCCGTATTACCTGATTTCAAAGTTTTTAGGACGAAGCAACGAGGGCAATATCGGCCGCAAACTGGATAAACGCCATGTTGATGAAGAGTTTTACCCCTTAATCGACCATATCCACGACCATCGCGAAGCGTTCAACGCCATGCCGGAATTGGATAAGATTGCGTTTATCCAAGCATTCTTACGGCAACTGTAAGGTCGTCTGAAAAATGCCGGACGCTTGTGATAATATGACGGCGGCGGATACTTCGTCTCATCCGCCCCTCATTATTGCAAAAGGAAAAACGATGAAAAAAAAAACAATCTTGTCAAAAAATTGATGCTTGCCGCCGTAATGCTCCCGTTAGCGGCACAGGCGGCGCAAGCTGCGGAGAGAGCGTCTTTCGGTGAGCCGCCCAAAGACTTCAAAATCGGCTATCAAACCGAACAAAACGGCATGATCATGGTCGAGCTCGTACCGCAAAAACAGACTGTCGACAACTGGACACAAATGATCACCCTGCAGTCCATGGCAGGCGCAAACCTAGGCGCAGAGGAATTCCGGAACAATATGGCAAGCTTATGGCAGAACGCCTGTCCAAAAAGCAGCTTCAATCCCATAATTGAAGGCGAAGAAAACGGCTATTCCGGCGCACTGTGGCAGCTTACCTGCGAGCACAACCCACAAACTGGCAAACCCGAATACACTTGGTTCAAGGCCATACAAGGCAATGACAGCCTGTATGTGAAACAATACGCCTTTCGCTACGCGCCGAACAAGAAAGAAATACACAACGCTTTGGATCAGCTGCGCAAATTTACCGTCTGCGACAGCAGCGAACAACATCTTTGCAGCAAAAGCGGAAAATAAGCGTTTAAACGTTTTCAGACGACCTTGATGGCAGGGTACGACAAGGTCGTCTGTTTAAAACCAAAACAATAATGCGCTTACGCCCCGTGTTCGAATGCCTCGATTTCGCCAACCTTAGGCGCATAACTGCTGCTTGTGTCGTGGCGCAAATCCAGCCAAATATCCACCAACGCCCAAGCGGCAGGCGCGGCAATGACGTTCTGTCCCATGCACAACACCTGCGCGTCGTAGTTTTCCACCGAGCCGCGGACGGTAAGCAAATCGTGCGCCGTCGCCGCCCTTATGCCGCGTACCTTATTGGCGGCAATCGCCGTACCCACGCCCGTACCGCAAATCAACAGCGCGCGGTCGGCACGTCCCGCCGCCACTTCCTGCGCCGCCGCAAACGAAAGCTGCGGATACGTTCCGTCCAACGAGGATAAATCAACCAAACTACCGACACGCGGATCGTTTTGCAAATGCGCTTTGAGCGCGTCTTTTAATAGTGCGCCGTTGGCAGGCGCGGCAATAACCAAACGCATACATACTCCTTAACCACATAATAAACATAACCAGCATACGCCCGCTTGCAAGACGGTTCAAGCCGATAGCCGCACTACCGCACCATAAACCGCATCGAAAAATCACAGGAAACGCAACATGAGCAAAATCTTTTTCACATCCGACCTACATTTTTCGCACAAAAACATCGCCAAATTCTGCCCGCAGTTCCGCCCGTTCGACAACATCGCCGACATGGACGAATACCTGATCAGAACATGGAACGAAACCGTTTCCCCCGACGATGACGTATACAACTTGGGCGATTTGTCTTTCGCCCACGACATCAAAAAAATCGCAGCCGTCCTATCGCGCCTCAACGGCAAACACCACTTGATTTACGGCAACCACGACGACATCGTCCGCCGTCACAACAAATACCTGTTTGAAACCGTCAAACACGACGGACATCCGTTACTGTCATCCGCCCGAACCTACCGGAAACTGCAATTGGACGAAATAGACAATACGCTGATTTTGTTCCACTACCCGATTAACGAATGGGACGGCTGCCACAAAGGCTGGTATCACTTATACGGCCATTTGCACGACCGTCTGGCAGAAATCCCCGGCCGTGTCTTAAACGTCGGCTTCGACCTACACGGTCGTTTCCTCACCCCGCAAGACATCGACAGCTTCCTCAGCCCGCTGCCGAAAATCTCATATTTCGGGGAAAACCCGACTGTTCCGTCCCAAGTGGAGGCTGCCAAGGATTTCGTAGCACACCAGTTACGTTCACTCAACAATAAAGCCAATCAGAAGGCGCAAAAATAAAAATCAAACTGATACGGGTGGCTATGTTCAAATACAGATAGCGTGACTCCATCCAATAACGAAAAGGTCGTCTGAAAAACATTTTCAGACGACCCCAAGCGTCAAACAAACCATGCCGCCTCCTTTTCAATCTTGTATTGTCAAAAACAAATTTACAGTCAGAATGTTATACAGTATCATCTCGAAACTCATTTACTTTCTTTCAGACGACCTATCCCTCTCTTAGAGCAAACCAATAATTCGGTAGCGCATTACTTTAGTTTCATAGCAAAATCAAAATTTGTTATATGCCGCCGATGTTCTTATCTGCTTGCGCCAGCTCATCACCTTAAGGTCGTCTGAATGCTTTACGACTTATGAATTCCATTCTCTTAACCGGCCTATTCCAACGGCTGCTGATTGCCCTTCTTGCAATTGCAGCATTATGGGCAATATATTTTTGGGCAGTCGCATCATGAGCATCAAGGTAGAAAATCTGACAGTCAGCTACCAACGCCGCCCTGCCATCCACCATATCGATATTACTTTTGAAGACCACAGCATGTGGGCAATTTTCGGCCCCAATGGTGCGGGAAAATCCACGCTGCTCAAAGCCATTATGGGACTTCAAAACATCGATACGGGCAAAGTGTCCCTTGAAGGATTGCAACGTAAAGATATCGCCTATCTGCCCCAGCAGTCGGACATTGACCGCAGCCAGCCCATGACTGTCTTTGAGCTTGCCGCGATGGGTTTATGGTACGAAATAGGCTTTTTTGGCCGCGTGAACGCCCAACAACACCAACGGGTGATGGCTGCATTGGAGCGCGTCGGCGTTCAGGATCTTGCCGACCGTCAAATCGCCCACCTTTCCAACGGGCAATTCCAACGTGTCCTATTTGCGCGGATGCTGGCTCAAAACGCCAACTTCTTGCTTTTGGACGAACCTTTTAACGCGGTAGATGCTCGGACAACTTACGCATTGCTAGACGTATTGAAACAATGCCATGAAGAAGGTCAAGCCATCATTGCCGTTTTGCATGATTACGAACAAGTCCGAACCTATTTTCCCCATACCATTCTGATTGCACGGGAAAAAGTTGCCGCAGGCGCAACCCATACTGTACTGACCGACGCCAATTTAAGCCAAGCCAATGCACTGATGCAAAGGCAAGAATCGGCAGATTGGTGCGAGGTATAACAAAAAAGCATTGCAAATTTCCATTGCAATGCTTTTTTATTGAAGTCCTATCAAGCAATTAACTTACGGCTGCAAAATAAAAACTGCACTATTACTAGTGCAGTTTTTTCAAATCATCCTTGAAACGATGATTAGCGTTTTTTACCGGTAACGGTAGCAACCGCCAGATTTTCGTTACGTTTCAGAGAAACGCTTTCTACACCTTCAGGCAGTTGGATGTCAGACAGGTGAAGGATGTCGCCGGCAACGACTTTAGTGCAGTCCAAATCCAAGTATGCAGGGATGTTGGCAGGCAAAGCGACCACTTCAACAGTAGTGTTCAACAGGGATACGCGACCGCCTTGCAGTTTAACGGCTTGAGAGTTTTCAGCGTTAACAATGTGCAGGGGAACGCGGATGCGTACAGGTTGGTCGGCTTTAACGGCTTGGAAGTCGATATGTTGAACTTCGCGACGGAACGGGTGCATTTGGAAATCACGGACGATAACGTCTTTGGTTTCACCGTTCAGGGACAGTTTGATCAGTGCAGTGTGGAAAGATTCTTTTTCCAATGCGTAGAATACAGTTTTGTGATCCACAGCAATTGCAACGGGCTCTTGACCTTCACCGTACAAAATGCCGGGGATTTGGCCTTCGCGACGCAGGCGGCGGCTCGCACCAGTGCCTTGTGCTTCACGAACAGAGGCTTGAATTTCATAAGTCATGTTAAATACTCCAAATTAAATAAAACTACCGTCATCGGCCGCGACCAGCTTAAGACGGCTTCGGGGTTATGGCAGCAACATGCTGCCTGTCATCACTTCTTCATTGAAAAGATATGAGACGGATTCTTCATTGCTGATGCGGCGGACCGTTTCAGCCAAAAGGCCGGCAATCGTCACTTGACGGATACGGTCGCATTGTTTGGCCGCTTCAGACAAAGGGATGGTGTCGGTAACGACAACTTGGTCGATTTCAGACGAGGCAATACGGCTGACTGCCTCTCCCGAGAATACGGCATGGCTGGCATATGCCAAGACACGTTCTGCTCCGCGCTCTTTCAAAGCGACGGCAGCTTTACACAGCGTATTCGCGGTATCAATCATGTCGTCCACAATCAAACAGGTACGACCTTGGATGTCGCCGATGATGTTCATAACTTCCGCCACATTGGCTTTCGGACGGCGTTTGTCAATAATTGCCAAATCGGCATTTAATGATTTTGCCACAGCGCGGGCGCGGACCACACCGCCAATATCAGGGCTGACTACAGTCAGGTTTTCAATCCGCTGCTGTTTGATGTCATTCAACAGAATAGGAGTGGCATAGATGTTGTCGACAGGGATGTCAAAGAACCCCTGAATCTGGTCGGCATGCAAATCGACAGTCAAAACACGGTCGATACCTGCGGAATACAACATATTGGCCACCAGTTTGGCGGAAATCGGAACGCGTACAGAACGCGGACGGCGATCTTGGCGGGCATAGCCGAAATAGGGAATTGCTGCGGTAATACGACCGGCAGAAGCGCGTTTCAGCGCATCGGCCATCGTCAGGATTTCCATCAGGTTGTCATTGGTTGGGGCGCAGGTGGGCTGCAGGATAAATACATCACGACCACGGACGTTTTCCATCAATTCGATGGCAATTTCGCCGTCTGAGAATTTGGATACGGAGGCTTCGCCTAACGAAATATCCAAGTGTTTGACAACGCGTTGCGCCAACTCCGGATTTGCGTTGCCGGTAAATACCATCAAACTGTCGTATGCAGCCATATTTTCACCTGATTTTATGTTTAACTTCCGCTCAGAAAACGTCATGCTTCCCTCTGCCTATGTCCAAGACATTACGAGCGGTATTATACGCACAATGAACGGCATAGTGAATTAAATTTGCAGCGTTATATCACTGTCACGCCTCATCACAATCCAAATTTATCACTATAAAACAAAGTTTTTCTGCGTTGTCATTGATTTTCAACATAAAAGAGCGTGTAAGGAAACTTACACGCTCTTATTTGGCTGGGGAGGAAGGATTCGAACCTTCGCATGCTGGAATCAAAATCCAGTGTCTTAACCGCTTGACGACTCCCCAACAAAGGGATTTGGCTGGGGAGGAAGGATTCGAACCTTCGCATGCTGGAATCAAAATCCAGTGTCTTAACCGCTTGACGACTCCCCAACTTTATCAAATCATTTGAAACAAAGGATGAACGTCTAAACCTTCAACACAATATGCTTCATATGATTGTGAAACTTGTTGGTATATATTGTTTGCTTCTTGCCGACTATCCGTAGAGAGAAATATACACGCTCCGGATCCTGTCATTAGCGCAGAACCATATTCGGATAATTCACAATAAGCTTTCCAAACCTCAGGATATTCCTGAAAAACAACAGCCTGCATATCATTTCTAAACGGCTGCAAAGATTGGAAAGTCGGCATTATGCTTGGTTTGGAATTTCGTGTCAAGTTCTCATGCGAGAAAATTTTAGCAGTAGAAACATGTACCGACGGTTTGACTATCACATACCATTGTTTAGGAATTTCTATTTTGACTAATTGCTCACCGATTCCTCGTGCAAAAGCACTTTGCCCAAAAACGAAAAACGGCACATCCGCACCCAAACTGACCGCCAAATCAATAAGCTGTTGCCTTGTCAGCCGACATTGCCACCATTGATTCAACACGGTTAACACGGTTGCCGCATCGGAGCTGCCTCCGCCCAATCCTCCCCCTGTCGGAATCTTTTTCTCCAACCAGATTTCCACACCACGACAGGAACCGGTATGTTGCTGCAAAGAAAGTGCGGCACGATAAGCCAAATCTTGTTCGTAGGGAATACCTTCAGTAGGATTATGCAGAATAATCTTTTTATCGTCTCGTGGCTTCAGGCAGACGGTATCATACAGCCCGATAAGGCAGAAAATACTTTCTAAATTATGGTATCCGTCATCCCTTCTGCCCGTAATACGCAAATCGAGATTCAACTTAGCAGGCGCAGGAAAGGCTTGAGCGTTGGAAGGAATGTCCATATCAAGCTCTTTTTTTATTTTTTAAGGCGGGCTGCACATTGCGTCTGATCGCTGGCAGCAGGTTCGTGGTTGACTTCGTCAAATACCAGACGGACATTTAATTTGGCATTTTCCAATTGAAGGATTTTCGGCTTGCCTTCGCTATTGGTGCTGCGTGTAATAGTCCAATTGAATTGTTCCAAACGTCCATCGGGCAACAATCGATATGGTGCATTAGCAACGCGTTTGCCATCCGCCCAAATATGCAGATATTGAACAGGCAATTCATAGCCCAAAAGTTTGTTGCTGAGCTCTTCTGCTGTTTCTGCCTGATAGACTCGACCTTTACTGTCTACTGCCAATACACCTTGATTGTCTTTACATAACTGTCCGACCGTACTGCCCAAAGGCGTATTGACGCTAATCGTTTGGACTTGATTTTGATAAGACCAGTCAAAATTGGCGTAAGAGCCTTTTTCTTCGACTTTTACTGCCAATCTTCCATCCGCAGTGAAATCATTGACATTCTCCGCCGGCTTCCAATCATTTTGCTGAGACAAATTAGGATGCACACAAGCGGCAAGCAATGTCAGTGTTGCAATAGATACTAAGGTTTGTAATTTCATAAATACTCCCAAAAGGTCGTCTGAAAACGATCTATCATCCCGGCCTCTTCCAAGGCCTTGCTTTCAGACGACCCCTTTCATTATTTCGATTTTACGGAACGCCCCGATTGGGCTTTTTTCGTTGGTTTAGGAGCAGCCTCCACGCCGAAACGTTTCATGGTTTCCCGCAATATTTTCATATCGCCTTCACCCTTCAGGCTGTCCGTCCATATTTTTTTGGCTTTTTCCTGCTCTCCGGATGCCCACAATGCTTCGCCCAAGTGTGCGGCAACTTCTGCATCGGGATATTTTTCAAACGCATATTGCAAATAAGGCAATGCGGTTTGCACATCGTCTTTCAGGAAATACGCCCAACCCAAACTGTCATTGATGGCGGGGTTTTCCGGCTCGATTTGATAAGCAGCCTGAATCAGTTTAAAGGCCTCGTCTAAATTTTTCTTAGTCGGGGACAGCAAAATATAGCCCAAAGCATTCAAACCGTTGGCGTTATCCGGTGCCAATTCGACTACGCGGCGCAAATCGGCAATTGCCTTGCCCTGATCGCCCATACGGTCATAAATCATGGCTCGTTGGTACAAAACATCAGGCAACTGCTCCATGGCATCCGGCTGCCGGCTTATCTTGGGCAACATTTTATTCAGCTCGGACAATGCTTCTTGCAAATTATCGTGTTTAGACAAAGCAAACAGGGTAACCCGTTGCAATTCCTTACTGCCGAAATAACGCCCTTCCTGCTCGGGCAGGCTTTGCGCCCGACGTGCTTCTGCCAAGGCTGCCTTACCGTTTCCTTGCTCGGCCTCTAATGAAGCACCGAAAACTGCTTTATCAAAAACATAACTGGGGGAAACAACTTTGGCAAGCCATTGTTTGGCTTTGGGATAGTCTTTAACATCGGCATAAGCCATCGCACCAATCAGGGCGGCACGGCTTTGCTGTTCGCTTGTTCCGATGTTATACGCCTTATCCAAATAATTGATAATCGTCGAAATATCGTCTTTACGATTGCTTGCCAACAACGCTGCCTGAATATACAGGTCTGGATTCGGGTTATTTTCCAACAGCGTACGCAGGCGCTCATAGGCTTTGTCGTTTTGTTTATTGGAAATCAGGTTGACGATTTCCAACTCCTGCCATACGGGCGAAAGATTGCGCGTATCGGTTTGCTCGAAGAAGCCGTTTAATATCTCGGGACTGCGTTGCGCCATCAGCCGTAAAGTCAGTAAAGTCGGCGGCAGCATCTCTGCATCAAGCCCTGCCAAACGTTGCAATGCCGCAATGGCATGTTTCTTTTTACCGCCTTGCGCACTGAAAATCACATCGGCAATCGCAGCTTCCGGCAAATCTTTATATTTCAAAGCTTCCTTATGGACTTGTGACGAAGCTTTCTCTGCCAACCCCGGTTGCTGAATCGCCGCCTGAGCCAACAGCAGGAAAATACGCTGATTCTGTTCTTCGCTGGCATTGGCCAAAATATCATCCAAACCATTCAAGGTCTTATCGCCCTGCCCCAGCAAGATATTGCGCAGCCAAGTCATACGTTTTTGCGCATTACCCGGAACAGGTTCGATTTCACGCCATTTTTGATAAATCATTTCCGCCTGTTGGAACGCATTGAGCGAAACCGCCATTTCTAAAGCGCGTTCCGCCACCTCCGGCGATTTGGTATTGTTCAACATCATCATGTATGTTGCCAACGCCGTACCGGCATCACCTTTCTGCAACAGTATTTCGCCGCTCAACAAGGTAAATATCTGATTTGCACGGTTTTGTATATTCACACGGCGAGCATGCTCGACCTTGAATTCATCAGGCGTAAAGCGGTTTCTCTTTTGAATAATCTGTTTCACGTCTTTCGGTGTTTTCACCTCGACGGCATTATCCTGCCTGGCGGCGGAAACTTGCACCGCAAACAACATCATGACCGCAGCGGCAATCGTGCGGGCGCGGGTTGGGGACAGCAACATAACAATCCTTTGTGTACAAAAAAGCCGCATCAGAATTCATACGGCCATAATCAAACGTAACTTTATCACAAGCGGCCAACTTTGTAGATTTAAGCAACCGTAAACCTATTGTAATATTCCTCCCTTTCAGACGACCCCATACCCTGAATTTGAATAGGTTCCCAACTATCTCTTCGCGCTTAACCACCGTAATCAAATATAAGCAGACTACGGCCATCAACAATTCGACTCGAAATCAAAAAAGCTGAGTTCTGTCATTTACAGAACCCAGCTTACATCAACTGCCTGAACAAGCTTTATCAATACTGATATATAAGGCAGTTTAAAGTTTTCAGACGACCTTACGCACCATTACAACAGGTTGCTGACGAAAATCAGCAAAATCACCAACGGCACGAGGTATTTCACATAGGCAAACCAAATATTGACCGTCGTATGGTTGCCTTTATAGAGCAATTCGTCTTTCGCTTCGTCCTTCATCACGAAACCGACAAACAGCGCTGATCCGAGCGCGGTCAGCATAAATAAGATGTTGCCGCTAATGTAGTCAAAGGCATCGAAAATATTTTTGCCGAACACGGAAACGTCTTTCCACGGGCCATAGCTCAAAATAGATGGAATGTTGCCGAAAATGAAGATAGCAGCCAACACAATCGTAATCGCTGCGGTACGGCGGATTTTGGTTTTTTCCTGAATGGTCGTAATCAACACTTCATAAATGGTCAGCGAAGTCGTCAGCGCAGCAATCAGGAGCAACGAGAAGAAAATCACGGCGAACACAGGTCCTGCCCACATATTCGAGAACACAATCGGCAAACTTTGGAATACCAAAGTCGGACCGGAATTAGGGGCAACGCCGAAGCTGAAGAGCGACGGGAAAATCATAAAGCCCGCCAGTACGGCGATGATGGTATTGGTAATTGCCGTAATGACTGCGGTTTGAACCAGATTTTCGTTTTTATCCAGATAGCTGGACAAGGTAATCATTACGCCGAAACCCAAGCTTAAGGCGAAAAATACTTGTCCCAAAACGAAGACGAAAAGTTCTGCAGTAATCTTGCTGAAGTCAGGCTTCAGATAGAAAGTAATCCCTTCCATCGCGCCCGGCAGGGTAACGTTGCGCACGACCATGGCAATCAGGAATAGAAACAGCAGCGGCATCAGGTATTTCGCCGCTTTTTCAATACCTCCGATGACGCCTTTGACCAAAATCCATTGGTTCACAACGACAAACAAGAAAGTGTAGAACGCAATTTCCCAAGGGCTGTTTTCGATGTGTTCGGTAAAGAAGCTTTTCGTTATTTCGCCGCTGACAGGGCTGGAAATATTCAGATTTCCGCTAATAATATTAACGATATAGCTGATCACCCAGCCGCCGAGCACCATGTAATACGCCATAATGCCGAACGATCCGAGCAAGCCCATCCAGCCAACCAGTTTCCAAATTTTGGCGACAGGTTTGCCGTTCAACGAGCCGCCGAACGCGTCCAGCGCGTTCACACCTTTGCGCCGTCCGATGACGTTTTCCACCAAAATCATCGGAATACCGATAATAAACATGGCGATACAGAATAAAAACACATACGCGCCACCGCCGTTTTCACCGACCAAATACGGGAAACGCCACGTCGCGCCGAAGCCGACAGTCGCGCCGGCAACGGTAAGGATATAAGTCAAACGGTTGGACCAAGTTTGACGGGGTTGGTTGGAAGACATAAAACACCATCTGCCTTGTTGGGAAAACTTGAAATTATACGCGAACGGATTAACGGTTCTTAACTGAATATCAAAAAGCAGTATAGTGAAAACATCTGGGAATTTTGCATTTTTTAGGGGAAAGCCATAAAGACAAAGGTCGTCTGGAAACAAAACAGGGGATATAGCTGGATACACTAGGAAACCATTGTCATTTCCCACCCTATTAAAATGTCAGGATTCAGACTTGAAACCACGATATGAAAAAACCTGCTTTGATCATGCAATCAAAGCAGGTTTTTATATTTGGTCGGAATGAGAGGATTCGAACCTCCGACCCCTTCGTCCCGAACGAAGTGCGCTACCGGGCTGCGCTACATTCCGAATGAGCAGGCATTATAGAGGAATTTTCGGCAGGATGCACGGATTTTGTTCACAATCTAAAATAAAAATAGATGAATTGCCTTCAATCTGCCCCTGTTTTCAATTAACATAACCTATCTTTAAAATTTATTTTATAAATAATCCTCAGACTTGATTTGAATCAAAGCTCCAAATTGAGTTTCATTTATAATTGCCGACATTGGAACTGAGACGACATTTCTCAAAGTCCTCAAGATTTTCTGATCAGTAGATAATACATCTGCTTTGATTTAATACTCTCTATCTCTTTCCTCTTGATGTGTGTGTGTTTGGGTGTGGCAGTTGCCACCCCTTTTTTTTGGCTTTTATGTGAAGTAAAATCCGTAACAGCAAATTCTTAACTTCAACCATTTATCCGGAAACAAAATCATGAGCAATAAATTGACTCCGCCTGCCGAACTGCCTGACGAGCAGGATTTACGGGCGGTCTTGGCGTACAACATGCGGCTTTTCCGCGTGAATAAGGGCTGGTCTCAGGAAGAGCTGGCGCGGCAATGCGGTTTGGACAGAACTTATGTATCGGCTGTGGAGCGCAAACGCTGGAACATTGCGTTGTCGAATATTGAAAAAATGGCGACGGCTTTGGGTGTGGCGGCGTATCAGTTGCTGCTGCCGCCGCAGGAGCTGCTAAACCTGATGACCAATTCCTCTGATGCCCAACAGAGGTCGTCTGAAAACGATATTTGACCGCCAAATCATCCGCCCCCCTCTACCCATAACTCGAAAGAATAAAAAATGTCTGCAAACCTGTCTTCAGCATTGGAAACCTTCAAACAGCAACGCACTGCCGCCGAAGCGCATTATTTGAAAGCCAACCGCGTGTCGGTATTTTTCAGGGAATACGCGGCGGCAGTCGAAACCTTGTTGGCGGCATTGTGGGCAGAGCATTTTCAAAACAGCGCGTTATGCCTGATGGCGACCGGCGGCTTCGGGCGCGGCGAGCTTTATCCTTATTCTGATTTAGATTTGGCAGTCGTGTCGTCTGAAACCGTTTCAGACGACCTTCAGGAAAAAATTGCGGCTTTCGTTCAGGCTTTGTGGGATATGAAACTTTCACCGTCGGTCAAAAGCGGCAGCGTTGACGAACTGTGTGAAAGCGTGCGCGATGATATTACGGGGGATACGGCGTTTTTAGAGGCTAGGTTTTTGTTCGGCAACCGCCAAACAGCGGATGAGTTGACGGAAAAAATGAACGCGCAACGCAATGTAGCGGCGTTTATCGAAGCAAAACTGGTGGAGATGGAACACCGCCATGCCAAATCGCAAGGTTCGGGAGCGGTATTGGAGCCGAACATCAAAAGCTGTCCCGGCGGTCTGCGCGACATCCACACCCTGCTTTGGATAGCGAAGGCGCAAGGCTTAGCGGCCAACCTGCCTGCGCTGGTCAAACAAGGCATTCTGACGCGCACCGAAGCCGGCATGCTTTCACACGGCTACCGCCGCCTTGCCCACATCCGCATCCATCTGCATTTAAACGCCAAGCGCGCCGAAGACCGCCTGCTGTTCGATTTGCAGCCGCAAGTCGCCGAAAGCATGGGCTATCAAGGCTTGAACCTCCGCCGCCAAAGCGAAGAACTGATGCGCGTGTTTTACCGCGCGATTAAAACCGTCAAACAATTGAGCGGCATCCTCACGCCCATGCTGCAAAGCCGCGTTTCCTCGACGCCGATGCGCGTTACCCTGCGGATTGACGACGACTACATCCAAGTGAACAACCAAATCGCCGCGCGGCACACCGATATTTTTTTCAGACGACCCGAACACATTTTCAAAATCGTTGAAATCATGCAGCAGCGCAACGACATTACCGCGCTCGAACCGCAAACCCTGCGCGCTTGGTGGGGCGCGACGCGCAAAATCAACCGCAGCTTCTACCAAAATCCCGAAAACCGCCGCCGCTTCGCCGGCTTTTTCCGCCGCGGCAACGGACTGACCCAAACCCTGCGCTTTCTCAACCTCTACGGCGTGTTGGGCCGCTATCTACCCGCATGGGAAAAAATCGTCGGACTGCTTCAACATGACCTGTTCCACATCTATCCTGTGGACGACCACATCCTCGCCGTCGTCCGCAACGTCCGCCGCCTTGCCCTAGACATGCACAGCCACGAGCTGCCTTACGCCTCTGCACTGATGCAGTCCTTTGAAAAACAAGACATCCTTTATCTCGCCGCCTTCTTCCATGACATCGCCAAAGGACGCGGCGGCGACCATGCCATACAAGGCATCGCAGACGCGCGCCAATTTGCCGCCAACCACTTCCTCACCGAAGAAGAAAGCGACCTGCTCGCCTGGCTGGTCGAAAACCACCTGCTCATGTCCACCGTCGCCCAAAAAGAAGACATCCAAGACCCCGACGTACTCGATGCCTTCTGCAAACGCGTACAAACCCACGAACGCCTCAGCGCACTCTACCTCCTGACCATTTCCGACATACGCGGCACCAATCCCAAACTGTGGAACGCATGGCGCGCCAGCCTGCTGGAAAGCCTGTTCCACGCCGCCGGACGCTACCTCGCAGGCAACGGCGGCAATCCGCACGCCCTCTTCGGCCGCCGCCAACAAGAAGCCGCCGATTTGCTCACCCGTGCCGCTGTCCCCGAAAAACAGCAGAAAAAACTATGGAACGCGCTCGGTTCCGCCTACTTCGCCCGCCATCAGTCCCGAGAAATCCTGTGGCACGCCGCCAACCTCGTACACGACTTTGAAACCCCTATCGTCCGCAGCCGCATCCTGCCCAAAAGCGACAGCTTCCAAGTCATGGTCTTCATGCCCAACGGTCCGCGCCTGTTCGCCCGCCTCTGTCGCATCTTCAGCCGCCACGGCTTCGACATCCTCGCCGCCCGCGCCTTCATCACCGAACACGACTACATCCTCGACACCTTCATCGTACAAATCCCCTCGCAGCACGCCCCCGAAGACTACCCCGACATCCAAAGCGCGCTCGAAGCCGAACTCAACAGCTTTATCCACGGACACACCGTTGCCGAAACCCAAAGCCGCAGCCGCCGCATCAGCCGCCGCAGCCGCTACATGCCGATTGCGCCGAGCATCACCATTACCCCCGAAGAAGACTACCCCGACTGGTACTCCGTCGAAATCACCGCCGTCAACCGCCCCTTCCTGCTCGCCGACATGGCGGAAGTCTTCTTCGCCCACAACGTCAGCCTGCGCTACGCCAAAATTTCCACGCTGGACGAACGCGTCGAAGACAGCTTCATCGTCTTCAGCCCCGATTTGAAAAACCCGAAAACGCAGTCGTCGTTGAAACAGGCTTTGTTGGAACAATTGTCGGTGTGACGGTTTGATTTAAAGGAAAAGTATGAGGTCGTCTGAAAACCTGTTTTCGATTTTCAGACGACCTCTGTTTCTGATTTAAGATGGTTTTAAATAATAAAATTCTGCTTGTCGATGTGAATCCAGCTTAGACAGCAAGCAGATGCTGATACTGCTTTCACTTGTATAGTGGATTAAATTTAAATCAGGACAAGGGCGACGAAGCCGCAGACAGTACAGACAGTACGGAACCGATTCACTTGGTGCTTCAGCACCTTAGAGAATCGTTCTCTTTGAGCTAAGGCGAGGCAACACCGTACTGGTTTAAAGTTAATCCACTATATTTGCACCAACATCATCACAAACCTTACAGCATGAAGGTCGTCTGAAATTTTTCAGACGACCTTTTGAGCCTGTCAAACTATTGTCCTGAATCTTTCGGCTTCTGATTGGCGTTCTCAAACAATTTGTTCATAGGGGTCAGATTGATTGCATTGCCTTGACTGACTATCCATTTATCCTCCACCCGCCAAACACCCGAGGTATCTTCCACGCGCAGATACCAGTGGTTGGTCGGCGGCAGGGGTTTGAAAGTCGCTTCATACTCCATACGACCGTTTTGGATTTCCGCACTGACGGGGTGCAGTTTGACGGTTTGGTCTTCCGATTTTTTAGTCGGGTGCATCAAAAGGAGATTCAAAGGCTGCTTGGGATCAAATTCCCCACTGACAAACACTTTGGCCGCATCCTTATCCGGACTGATCAGCACTTGCACCTGCATATGCCGCTTCACTGCCTCTTCATCGCGGTGAAGCTGGATGTCGATGTGTTTGCCGTCTTTGTAATAGTCGTCCGTTACCAAATCGGTTGCATGTTCTTTGGCGACGAAGAACATGGCGACACTGGCAATCACGACGAAAATAGGACCCGCCATCAACACCCACGGCCAAATGTGTTTGTACCAAGGTTTGACTTGTTTTTGCTCGGACACGTTTTATTCTCCGATAAAGGTTGCTTCTTCTTCCAAGATAGTGGGTTTGCCATCTGCTTTGCCGGTTTCGCGATAAGTGAAGGTAAACTCAATCGGATGGCTGCCCTTGTCGGCGTATTCGGGAATGGTGGAAACTTGGACAGGGATGGTCAACGTTTGGCGCGGTGCGATTTTCACGCCGCCTTCCGGCAATCCGGTCAGGGCAATTTCTTCAAAGCCTTTGACTGCCGCAGTCATCACTTGTTCGTTTTCGCTATTGTTGATAATGCGCAGGTTATATGCGTTTTCCAGCCAACCTTTGCTGTTTTCGCGCACCATCACGCCGCGGTCTTTCAGAATATCGACTTCGACCATTTTACGGGTGGAAAGTCCGACCAAGAAAGCAATAATAACCACCAGCAAAACAGCGCCGTATCCCGCCACACGCGGACGTTTCAAGCGTTTTTTGATGTCGCTTTCAGGATATTCGTGTTCCAACGCGCCTTCGGTCGTATAGCGTATCAAACCGCGCGGATAACCCATTTTGTCCATGATTTCGTCGCAGGCATCAATACACGCCGCACAGCCGATACATTGATATTGCAAACCATCGCGGATATCGATACCGACGGGACAGACCTGTACGCACATGGTGCAGTTGATGCAGTCGCCCAACCCGCTGTCTTCTTTATTGGCGGTTTTCTTGCGTGCGCCGCGCGGTTCGCCGCGTTCGGTATCGTAAGAAATAATCAGCGTGTCTTTGTCGAACATCGCGCTTTGGAAGCGTGCATACGGACACATATGCAGGCACACTTTCTCACGCATAACGTGGGCAAAGAAGAAGGTCATGAAGCCGTAAAACGCTGCGGCAAACATCGCGCCGCCGCCCGCCGCTCCGGCAAACAAGTCGGGAACGAACTGGCGGATCGGGACAAACCAGCCCGCAAAGGTAATGCCTGTCCACGCGCAGACAATGAAAATCAGCAGGGCTTTAGTCGCTTTGATGCGGATTTTAGTGAAATTCCACGGCGATTTTTCCAGCTTCAGGCGTTTGTTGCGGTCGCCTTCGACCAAGTTGTCGATCCACAGCATGATTTCGGTGTAAACCGTCTGCGGGCAGGAATAGCCGCACCACAAGCGTCCGGCAATCGTCGTCCACCAAAACAGCCCGAAGGCGCAAATCATCAGCAGCAGGGCAAGGTAAATCAAGTCGCCCATACCCAACGACAGCCCGAAAATGAAGAAATGCCGGTCCGGAATATTGAAGAGTACCGCCTGACGGTCGCTCCAGTTGAACCACGGAATCACATAAAACACAAACTGCGTCGCCAATACGGCGGCTATACGCAATTTGGCGAACCGCCCTTCTGCTTTTTTCGGATGGATGCGTTCGCCTTCGGGATGGATTTGGATGACGCTGGATTTGGGTTTTGAGGGTTTGGGCGGAGCGGTTTTTGCCGGTTTCTCGGACTGCTCTTTCGAGGCAGCGTTTTTTTCTTCTGACACAGCGTTTTCGGCTTGGTTTTCTGTTGACATTTTTCAGTGTTCCTTCGTGTGTTTGCGCGCAGGTCTTTTATTCTGATTACTGGTTTGATTGGTTTTTCAGACGACCTTTTATATGCGTCGGAATCATATCATTTGAACTTGACCAAAGCAAAAAGCCCTACTTGGCTTTTATATGCCACCCGTTTTGATTTTTCTGTTGCCTGAGTCTGAAATCGGCGATATTCAAGCAGTTGCATATAACCGATGACGCTATGCTTATAGCGAATCGCTATATCTCTGATAAAAATTTATAAACTACTGTTTCAAAACGGAATAACAGTTAATCTCATCTGCTTTGCCTGTTTCAGACGACCCCTTATGCGGACAATTTTTAAAACAGGACAACGCGAAACCGATGCCGTACCGGTTTGAAGTTGTCCTTCCGATAGGCGGAAAGGTCGTCTGAAAGACGCCCGCATCCTTGAAAGCCTGCCCGAATCGGGCGATAATCAACGGGATTTTCTTTACCGTTACCGTTTCAAACCAATACAGCAAGGAAGGTACAAAATGTCTCAACTGGCAAACGCAATCCGTTTCCTCTCGGCCGATGCCGTTCAAAAAGCAAATTCCGGCCACCCCGGCGCGCCCATGGGTATGGCGGAAATGGCGGAAGTATTGTGGACGAAATTCCTTCACCACAACCCCGCCAACCCCAAATTCTACAACCGCGACCGCTTCATCCTCTCCAACGGCCACGCGTCCATGCTGTTGTACAGCCTGCTGCACCTGACCGGCTACAACCTGAGCATTGAAGACCTGAAAAATTTCCGCCAGCTGCACAGCAAAACCCCCGGCCACCCCGAATACGGCTACACCGACGGCGTGGAAACCACGACCGGCCCGTTGGGACAAGGCATTGCCAACGCTGTGGGTATGGCATTGGCGGAAAAAATCCTTGCCGCCGAATTTAATAAAGACGGTTTGAACATCGTCGATCACTACACCTACGTCTTCATGGGCGATGGCTGCCTGATGGAAGGCGTATCGCACGAAGCCTGTTCGCTCGCCGGCACTTTGGGCTTGGGCAAACTGATTGTTTTATATGATGACAACAATATTTCCATCGACGGCAAAGTAGACGGCTGGTTTACCGAAAACATCCCGCAACGCTTTGAAAGCTACGGCTGGCACGTCGTTCCCAACGTAAACGGTCACGACACCGCCGCCATTCAAGCCGCCATCGAAGCCGCCCGCGCCGAAACCGGCAAACCGTCCCTCATCTGCTGCAAAACCTTAATCGGCAAAGGCAGCGCCAACAAAGAAGGCAGCCACAAAACCCATGGCGCGCCTTTGGGTGCGGACGAAATCGAAGCCACGCGTAAACATCTGGGCTGGGCTTACCCCGCCTTTGAAATTCCGCAAGAAATTTACCACGCATGGAGCGCAAAAGAACAAGGCGCGAAACTGGAAGCGGAATGGAACGGGCTGTTCGCGCAATACCAAGCCAAATATCCTGCCGAAGCCGCAGAATTCGTGCGCCGCATGGATAAAAAACTGCCGGACAATTTCGATGCATACGTTCAAGCCGCATTGAAAGAAGTGTGCGCCAAAGCCGAAACCATCGCCACCCGCAAAGCCAGCCAAAACAGCATTGAAATTTTAGCTAAAGAGTTGCCCGAGTTGGTGGGCGGTTCTGCCGACCTGACCCCGTCCAACCTGACCGACTGGTCGGGCAGCGTCTCCGTTACCCGCGACAAAGGCGGCAACTACATCCACTACGGCGTGCGCGAGTTCGGCATGGGTGCCATCATGAACGGCCTTGCCCTGCATGGCGGCGTAAAACCCTTCGGCGCGACTTTCCTGATGTTCAGTGAATACGAACGCAACGCCCTGCGCATGGCGGCGCTGATGAAAATCAACCCCGTCTTCGTCTTCACCCACGATTCCATCGGCCTCGGCGAAGACGGCCCGACCCACCAACCCGTCGAGCAAACCGCCACCCTGCGCATGATTCCGAACATGGCGGTATGGCGTCCGTGCGATACCGCCGAATCGCTGGTGGCATGGGCGGAAGCGGTAAAAGCCGAAGACCATCCGTCCTGCCTGATTTTCAGCCGTCAAAACCTGAAATTCCAAGCGCGCAACGAACAACAACTGAACGACATCAAACGCGGCGGCTACGTCATCAGCGAAGCCCAAGGCAACGCCCAAGCCGTCATCATTGCCACCGGTTCCGAAGTCGAGCTGGCTCTGGAAGCGCAAAAAGCCCTCGCCGCGCAAAACATCGCCGTGCGCGTCGTTTCCATGCCGTCCACCAACGTCTTCGACCGCCAAGACGCCGCCTATAAAGCCGCCGTCCTGCCCGAAAGCCTGCCGCGCATCGCCGTAGAAGCCGGACACGCCGACGGCTGGTACAAATACGTCGGACTGAACGGCGCAGTCGTCGGCATCAACCGCTTCGGCGAATCCGCCCCTGCCGAACTGCTGTTCAAAGAATTCGGCTTTACTGTGGAAAATGTGGTGGATACTGTGAAATCAGTGCTGTAAACGGCAGCCATCGCATCAAAGGTCGTCTGAAAGCAGAAGATAAGGTTTGAACTGCACCCCAAAAGTTGGACATCCCCTCCAACTCACAAGGTGCAGTT
>CAUSDA010000009.1:0-46105 GCA_963529965.1 uncultured Neisseria sp. | reverse complement strand
CGTTTGCCGCGCCGAAGCGGTTTTTGATGGCGCGTATCATGCGGTAGTTGGAATGTTGGTCGCCCTCGAAATACAGCACGGTATCGACCATGTGTTCCAGCACGCGCGGGCCGGCGATCGCACCGTCTTTGGTCACGTGTCCGACCAGTATCATGGCGATGCCCATTTGTTTCGCCATACGCGTCAGTTGGGCGGCACATTCGCGCACCTGCGATACGGAGCCGGGGGCGGAGGTGATTTGGTCGGAATACATGGTTTGAATGGAGTCGATGACGACGACTTCGGGCTGATGCTGTTTCAAGGCCGTCTGAATCGCTTCCATGCGGATTTCGGCAAGCAGGTTTACGCCTTCGGTGGGCAGTTCTAAACGTTGCGCGCGCAGGGCGACCTGTTGGGCGGATTCTTCGCCGGAAACGTACAGCACTTTGCGGCTTTGCGCCATTTTGGCGATGGTTTGCAACAGCAGCGTGGATTTGCCGATGCCGGGGTCGCCGCCGAGCAGGATGACCGCGCCATCGACCAAACCGCCGCCCAATACGCGGTCGAGTTCGCCCATGCCCGTCGGATTGCGCGGCACTTCGGTGGCGGTCACGGCGGAGAGGGATTGGACGGTCGAGGTATCCGCCGCCCAAGATTGGAAGCGGGCGTTTTTCGGTTCGGGCGCAGCAAGGCTTTCCTGAAGCGTGTTCCACTCGCCGCAATGCGGGCATTTGCCCTGCCATTTCGGGGAAGTGCCGCCGCATTCGGTGCATTGGTAGATGGTTTTGGGGGCTTTTGCCATGATGTTTTCCCTATGGGATTTTTGAAGTGTGAAAAGGTCGTCTGAAAACTGATAGCGTTTTCAGACGACCTTTTTTCAAGGATTCGGACTGGGCTTATTTGCTTTCGTCTTTACCGTCTTTCTTGTCTTTTTTCGGAGCCGGTTTTTTCGCCGCCAAACCTAAAGACTTCTGCCATTCGGCTGGATTTTTGACTAAATCCAAGGCTTTGCGGAGCTGGTCGTCTTTGGCAGGATTAGGAATACGACGGCTGGAGAGGTCTTCGTCTTTCTCTTTGTCCTTGCCTTTTTTGGACTTGGCGTTTTCGTCGGCTTTCGCGGCTTCGTTTGAATCAGGCGTGCTGATTTCGTTGCTGCTGTTGACGTCTTCGCCGCCGAGCGGGTTGCCGATGTGTCCGGCGAGGTCGGCTTCGCGGCTTTCAAAGGCGCGGTCTTTGTCTTTGACTTCGACGTCGGGGACGATGCCTTGCGCTTGAATCGAGCGGTCGTTCGGCGTGTAGTACAGCGCAGTGGTCAGTTTGACTGCGCTGCCGTTGGACAGCGGAATCAGGGTTTGAACCGAGCCTTTGCCGAAACTTTGCGTACCGACGACGACGGCACGTTTGTGGTCTTGCAGCGCGCCGGCAACGATTTCGGAAGCGGAAGCGGAGCCTGAGTTAATCAATACGGTCATCGGGATGGTTTTCAACTCGGCGGGCAGATCTGCCAGCGGGTCTCTGCCGCTCGTGCGGATGTAGTCTTCGGGACGGGCTTTCAATACCATGCCTTCTTTGCCGTCGCGTCCTTTGGTGCTGACGACTTTTGCGTCTGCGGGCAGGAAGGCGGCAGAGACACCGACCGCGCCGTCAAGCAGACCGCCCGGGTCGTCGCGCAGGTCAAGGATGATGCCTTTGAGCGGTGCGCCTTTGTTTGCCTTAATCAGGGCTTTGGCGGCTTCGTTGATGCCCGCTACGGTGCGCTCTTGGAATTGGGACACGCGGATGTAGCCGTAGTTCGGCTCGAGCAGGTGGTGGCGGACGCTTTTGACTTTGATGATGGCGCGGGTCAGGTTGACGACGATGGGTTTGTCCACGTTTTTGCGCGAAAGGGTCAGGGTGATTTTGGTGCCCGGTTTGCCGCGCATTTTTTTCACGGCTTCGCTGGTGGTCAGGCCGCGTGTGGAAACGTTGTCGATTTTGGCGATGAAGTCGCCGCTTTTCACGCCTGCACGCTCGGCGGGCGTATCTTCAATCGGGGCGATGACTTTGATAAAGCCGTCTTCCTGCCCGATTTCCATACCCAAGCCGCCGAATTCGCCGCTGGTGGATTCTTTCATGTCGGCATAGCCTTTTTTATCCATATACTCGGAATGCGGGTCGAGGTCGGATACCATGCCTTTCATCGCGCCTTCAAAGAGGTCGGCGTCGGATTTGTCTTGGTAATAATTGGCTTTGATTTGCCCGTAGACTTCCGCCATGTTGCGGATGGATTGTACGGGCAGGGTTTCGTTGTCTTTTTTGTCTTTTTCGGCGGCAAAGCTTTGAACGCTCAAGCTGAGGGCGACACCGCTGAATGCGCCGAGTGTGTAGAGTGCGACTTTTTTCAAAGTGGATGTTGACATTATGAATGGCTTTCTTTTTGTCTTATTTCATTTCAGACCGTAATGACTGTGAAACGGGGTGGGAAATATTGCTTCAGACGACCTGAATATACATTCGCAAGACTGTATGCGATTTACGCTTGGTAAACAACAGGGTTAGCGTAAAAAATATCTGCGCGGGTGTAAAAGCTTTTGAATATAGGGCCGTCGGGTCGGGTTGTTAAATTTCAGACGACCCCGTGATACGGCAAAAGGTCGTCTGAAAATGTCAAACCGGTTTGCAGGTCAGCTTATCCAGGAGAGCGGGTTCATTGCCTGCCCGTTGTAGCGGACTTCCAAATACAGGCCTTCCATGCCCGAAGGCAGGGTTCCGCTGATGCCCAGGCGGTTGCCTGCGGCTACGGCGTAGCCTTTGGCGACTTCGATTTCGCTCAAACCTGAATAGATGCTGATATAGCCGTCGCCGTGATCGATGACGATGACTTTGCCGAAACCTTCCAATTCATCGGCGTAGGTAACCGTACCGGCGGCAATGCTGCTGACGATTGCCGGAGTCGTTTGGTAGAACACGCCTTTCCAAACTTCACCGTCGCCGCGGTCTTGTCCGAAGAGTCCGGCAAGCGTGCCGCTGACCGGTTTTTTCAGACGACCCTGCATACGGCTGAAGCTGTTGGCATTGCTGATTCTGACGTAGGAAGGCGCGCGGATGTTCATGTCTTCTGCGGTCAGGTTGGACATGGCGGCGCGTTCGTCAGCGGCTTTTTGCGCGGCGGCGACGCGGTCTTTGCGTGCTTTTTCAGCGGCGGCAAGACGGGCTTCGGCGGCTTTTTTACGCGCTTCGGCTTCCTGGCGGCGTTGCTCGGCTTTACGCTTTTCCAAGTCTTTCAACAGATTGTTCAGGCGTTGTTCGTTTTCTTTGTGGTTGATTTTTTTCTGCGCCTCTTTTGCCATCTGCGCGTTTTGGCGGCGGCTTTCAGCCTGTTCGGCAGTGTTGGTTACACCTTGGCGGCGCAGCGAGGACTGAATGTTGACCTGAAGTTTTTTCAGGTATGCCAGCTCGTTGTTGATTTTCTGCTCTTGCGCTGCCAGCTCTTTTTGCTGCTTCTCAAGGTCTTTGATGACTTGATCGTTGGCGGTGTTGATATAGCGGGTGTAACGCAGGAAGCGGGTTTTCTGACCCGGCTCGGCATTTTTCAGAAACAGGGCAACGGCGTTAGGCTGGCTGTTTTTATAGTTGCCTGAAACGAAACGGGAAATTTGCGCGCGCGTATTGGAAACTTGGGTTTTCAGGTAGTTCAAATCAGCATTGAGTTTTTGAAACTTGTCCCATGCGTCGCGCTGTTGGCGGTTGATGGCGGATAAGTTGATACGGCTTTGCTGCAACTGCTTCAACGTGGTGTTGACATGGATGATGAAACCTTCGTTGCGGCTGCGCAGCGATTTTTTGCTTTCCAAATCATTGGCGGCGGCAGTTACTGCGGCTTTGAAGTCGTCTGAATCGGCGGCAGCGGTTTTCTTATCGGCTTTGTCCGCTTTTTTCTCAACGGATTTTTTATCTTGTTTTGCCGCTGCTTCGTCTTTTTTAGGCAACTCGGCGGCTTCTTTTTTTGCCTTTACATTGTTTTTGGCTGCGGGTTTGTCTGCCGCTTTGTCTTTGCCTTTTACAGGCTCGGTTTTTGCGGGAACGGCTTTGCCTGCCTTCTCTTCCGCTTTGGCTTCACCTTTTTTGTTTTTGTCGGCTTTATCTTGTTTTTTGGTTTCTTTGTCGTTTCTGCGTTCTTTGGCACGCTCGTTTTTTGCCGCTTCGGCAGTTTCCTTTTTGCTTTTGGCTACGGGCTTGTCATCTGCCTTGTCCTTGGCGTTTTTGGCGGCAGGTTTCGCTTTGTCTTTGGCAGCTTCTTTTTTAGCAGGTTCGGCATCTTTTTTGTCTTTGACGCTTTTTTTGACAGGCGCAGCCTTTTCCTTAGGCGCGTCTTTGGCGGCGAAAGAAGGCGAAGCGAAACCGATGAGCAGGGCGAGTAAAAGAGGTTTGTAACGCATGATTGGGTTCTGGATCGTTAAAATAAAGGCAATAGGCGGAATTATATAGTCAGCGGGGTCGTCTGAAAATATTGTTTAGGCAATTAAAACGGCGGTCATGCTGTGTTGTTTGTCATATCGGATTCAGTATGGACAAGCTGCACGGCAAGGTTTGGCATCATATTATTTAATATGATGCTCCGTTTATTTTTGTTGTAAAACCGACGGCACGAATCGGGCGATGGTATCGCGCAGGACGATGAGTTTGCCGTGGAAGAAATGGGATGAGCCGGCGATGGTGATGACGGGCAAACCTTGCGGTTCCGCCCATGTCCAAGCCTTGCTGATTTCAACGACTTCGTCTTCTGCGCCATGAATCATCAGGGTTTTGGTAATGTCAGGGACGGCTGAAGGCTCGGGACGGTCGGTGTAGTGGTGTACTGCCGCGCCGATAAGCAGCAACAAATCCGGTTCGCGCTCTTGGGCGGCGAAGGTGGCGACATAGCCGCCGAAGGAGAAACCTGCCAATGCGAACAGTTCGGCTTCGGGGTGTTGTGCGCGGGCATAGTCGATGACGGCGATGCAGTCTTGCGTTTCGCCGCGTCCGTAATCGTGTGTGCTTTCGCTGTTGCCTACGCCGCGCAGGTTCGGCAGGTAGCAGTGGAAGCCGAGGTGCGATAAGGCTTTGGCGGCGGTTTGGATGACTTTGTTGGTGTTCGTGCCGCCTTGCAGCGGGTTGGGATGGTTGATGACTGCCACGCCGCGTGCAGGTGTTTGCGCGGCGGGTAGGAAGATGGTTTCGAGCAGGCCGACAGGGCCGGATATTTGGATGATGTCAGGTTTCAACATGGGTTTTCCTTTATTTTGTGTGTGCTGTGAGGACGGTTTATTGCTTTATCAGGTGTTGCCGTCGCCCAATCTGTATTTGGGTTTTCAGACGACCTGTTCATCTCACAGATAAAAATGTTTGCCGTTGTTCGGGTTGCTTGCTTTCAAATCGTTTAACATCCGTTTGAAATCCAAGCCGTATTGTCCGCTTAGCTTTTCCGCGCGTTTTTTCAGTTTGTCGAGGTTTTGCTCTTTCGGGCTGCTTTGGAACGCCATCACCGCCATATTGCCGTGACTTTCGGCGGGCAGTTCCAACACGCGGCCTTCGAAGACGTTGAGTAGGCGTTCGATGAAGCGGTGGTAGCGTTTGTCGCCGCTCCACCAGTTGGTTACGAATACGCCGTCGGGCGAGAGGGCGTGGCGGCAGTCTTGGAAGAAGGGTTCTTCCACCAGCGCGTCGATGATTTGTTCGCCGTCGAAGCCGTCCACCAAAATCACGTCGGTATTGTGGCGGAACACTTTGATGTATTCCGCGCCGTCCGCTTCGACGATTTCGAAGTTTTCCCCTTCAAACGGCAGCTCGAACAGGCTGCGGGCGACGGCGATGACCTGTGGGTTGATGTCCACGGCGGTTTGTTTGGTGTCGGGCAGGTAGCTGTCTATCCAGCGTGCGAACGAGCCGCCGCCCAAGCCGATTTGGGTGATGTGTTTCGGCGTTTCTTCCACAAACAGAAGCCAGCCCATCATCGCGCGGCTGTACGATAAAACCAGTTCGGCGGGATGGTCGAGGTTCATCGAGCTTTGGATGGTGTCGCTGCCCAGATGCAACGAGCGGATGTTGCCTTCTTCGGAAATGCCGACTTCGGGCAGGTCGGACTTGGCGGGGCGCAGGCGGCGGTAGGGGTGTCGTGGCATGATGTGGGCGGATGGAGGAGAAAGGGGAGTATTTTATCAGAGTGTCGTCTGAAATGCTTTTTGTGCGGTTGTTTTTCAGACGACCTTTCAGTTATATACCTGAGCGGCTTGGTTTATATATGGGGTAATCATTACGTCTGAAATAAATTTCTTTTTAAATCAGATATTTTTTATAAAAATTTACTTTGTGGGCGACAGGCCCTTGCCAAGCGGGGCAGTTAACGGCATAATTCGGCTTCTTTGCCGGTATAGCTCAGTTGGTAGAGCACCTGACTTGTAATCAGGGGGTCCCGAGTTCGACTCTTGGTGCCGGCACCAGTTTATCGCTGAAGGTGCCGCAAGGTATTTCAGTAAGCCGGTATAGCTCAGTTGGTAGAGCACCTGACTTGTAATCAGGGGGTCCCGAGTTCGACTCTTGGTGCCGGCACCAATCAAACAGCCCGATTGTGAAAGCAGTCGGGCTGTTTTGCGTTTGCCGTTCGGGTGGCAGGGCGGCAGGCATTTCACTATAATAGCCCGTTTTAATCTAAAAGGTCGTCTGAAAAAGGCGGAACACATTCTAATGATTACTGTGAACACACTGCAAAAGATGAAGGCAGAAGGCGAAAAAATCGCCATGCTGACCGCCTATGAATCCAGCTTTGCCGCGTTGATGGATAACGCCGGAGTCGATGTTTTGCTGGTGGGCGATTCCTTGGGCATGACCGTGCAGGGACGCAAATCCACGCTGCCCGTCAGCCTGCGCGATATGTGTTACCACACCGAAAACGTCGCACGCGGTACGGAAAACGCGATGATTGTCAGCGACTTGCCTTTTGGTGCGTATCAGCAGAGTAAAGAACAGGCGTTTGCCGCCGCTGCCGAACTGATGGCGGCGGGCGCGCATATGGTCAAACTCGAAGGCGGCGTTTGGATGGCGGAAACCACTGAATTCCTGCAAATGCGCGGCATTCCCGTCTGCGCCCATATCGGCTTGACCCCGCAGTCCGTGTTTGCCTTTGGCGGATACAAAGTGCAGGGGCGGGGCGATAAGGCGGAAGCCTTGTTGGTAGATGCGAAAGCACACGACCAAGCGGGTGCCGCCATCGTATTGATGGAATGCGTACCGGCAGAATTGGCGAAAAAAGTAACCGAAACCGTCTCTTGCCCGACCATCGGCATCGGCGCGGGTGTGGATTGCGACGGACAAGTTTTGGTCATGCACGATATGCTCGGCATTTTTCCGGGAAAAACCGCCAAATTCGTCAAAAATTTCATGCAGGGTAAAGATAGCATTCAGGCCGCCGTTGAAGCCTATGTCCATGAAGTCAAAGCCAAAACCTTCCCCGCTGCGGAACATTCGTTTGCTTGATACCCTCAACTGGAAAAGGTCGTCTGAAAAGGTTTTCATCGTGAAAACCGAATTTCAGACGACCTTTGTTTGTCCGTGTTCCCAGCGTATAATCGGCGCGTGATTTTCGGGCTGACAAAACATAGTGGCTGCGCGCCGCAATCCCGAAAAAGATAAAGGACATTTTCCACCATGCAAATCATTCATACCATTAAAGAATTACGCGAATGGCGCAAAAACGCAGGCAGCGTTGCCTTTGTGCCGACTATGGGCAATCTGCACGAAGGCCATCTCGCCCTCGTTCGCGAAGCCAAAAAACGCGCCGACAACGTCGTGGTCAGCATATTCGTCAACCGCCTGCAATTCGGACAGGGCGAGGATTTCGACAAATACCCGCGCACCTTGCAGCAAGACGCCGACAAACTCGCCAACGAAGGCGTAGCCGTCGTGTTCGCGCCCGACGAAAAAGAGCTGTATCCCAATGTCGAGCAACGTTTCAACGTCGAACCGCCCAACCTCCAAAACGAATTGTGCGGCAAATTCCGCCCCGGTCATTTCCGCGGTGTCGCTACTGTCGTCAGCAAACTGTTCAACATCGTCCAACCCGATACCGCCTGCTTCGGCAAAAAAGACTATCAGCAGTTGGCGATTATCAAAGGCTTTGTCGAAGACCTGAATTTCAATATCGACATCATTCCCGTCGATACCGGCCGCGCTCCCGACGGACTCGCGCTTTCCAGCCGCAACCAATACCTCAGCGAAGCCGAACGCGCCGAAGCCCCGCGTCTGTACCGCGAATTGCAGCGCGTCGCTACCGAACTCAAAAACGGCAATCTCGATTATGTCGGTCTGGAGACAGAAACCGTCCGCCGCCTGACCGAAGCAGGCTGGGTGGTCGATTACGTCGAAATCCGCCATGCCGAGAGCCTAGCTGTCGCACGTACCGGCGACAAAGCCCTCGTCGTCCTCGCCGCCGCCCGCTTGGGAACGACGCGTCTGATTGACAACTTAGAAGTCAGCTTGGCTTGATTGTTGGAATGGAAAAAGGTCGTCTGAAAACCGGTTTGGGTTTCAGACGACCTTTTTGTTTGAGAAGCGTTTTACATCTGCACCAAGCCGTTGACTGTAATGCTGATTTCTTCTGAGCCGGGAGAAGGGGCTTGGATAGCGTTGTTTTCGTCGCTTGCCGAACGCTTGAACATGGCAGCTTCGGCATTCATCATTTTGGCGCGGGCGAAACCGTTGTCTATGGAGCGGTTGCCGATGTGGCCTAAATTGAGTTTGACGATTTTGTAGTTGGAAAAACCGAGCGTTTTCGCTAAGTCTTGCGCGCGGTCTTTGAAGCGCAGGATGGCGGCTTTGCTGACTTGATCAACGGCGGCTTCGCGTTTTTCTTTGGATATGCTGAAGCCGATGCGGTTGAGCGTGGCAGTTTGCAGCGTTTCGTCAATCAGGCGGTTGATGGCGTCAAAGTCTTTGCTTTCGACTTTGAACACGGCTTCTTCTTCCCAGCCTGTTTGGATGCGTTTGCCGTTGTTGTTGTATTCATAGCGCGGGCTGGCGCTGCGGTTGAGGATTTCGGTTTGGAGTTTGTTGTTTTGTACGGCTTTGTTGAAGTCGTTGAATTTTTTCTGAAACGCTTTGTTCACCGTAGCGCGGTCTTTGCCTTCGGAAGCAATGCTGAAGTAGGCGGTCATGGTGTCGCGGGTTATTTCGAGATGGGCGGACTCGGCAAATTCGACCATGTTGTAATGAAGGGTGTCGGTTTCGGCTGCGGCGGGCAGGGCGGTTGCGAGTATGAGGGCGGCAAGGATGGGGCGTAACATGGTTTTTCCTTTTGGTATCGGGTGTGGAAACAAATGGTATTGGATAATTTGTATCAGGTCGTCTGAAAGTGCAGCTTCAATGAAGTTGAAAAAGGTTCTGACTTTGCTGCAACAGGTTTCAGACGACCTTTGACGGTGTCAGCCGAAAAAGCCCATTTTGACTTGGATGAGTTTTTCGAGTTCGGGCAGGACGCGGCGGCGGGAGACGAAGAAGATGATGTGGTCGCCGTCTTGGACAATGGTGTCGGTGTGGTGCCCCATGATGACTTCGCCCGTTTCGGCACGGACGATGGCGGCGATGTAGCAGTCGCCCGGCCATTTGATGCCGCTGATGCGTCTGCCGACGATGGCGGAAGTGTTTTTGTCGCCGTGGACGACGACTTCGATGGCTTCGGCAGTGCCGCGTCTGAGGGGGTGGACGGCAACGATGTCGCCTCGGCGGATGTGGGCGAGGATGGAGCCGATGGTGATGAGGTGCGGCGACACGACGATGTCGATTTTGTTGCCTTCGAGCAAATCGACGTAGCTGGAGCGGTTGACAATGGTGACGACGCGTTTTGCGCCGAGGTTTTTCGCCAACAGGCTGGACATGATGTTGTTTTCGTCGTCGTTGGTCAGGGCGCAGAATACGTCGATTTCGTCGATGTATTCTTCGTCCAGCAGTGTTTCGTCGGTGGCGCTGCCTTGCAGGACGAGGGTGTTGTCGAGGTTTTCGGCGAGCCACTCGGCGCGGCGGGGGTTGTGTTCGACGATTTTGATGTCGTATTTGGATTCGAGCTGCTTGGCAAGGCGGTAGCCGATGTTGCCGCCGCCGGCAATCATGATGCGGCGGGTGCGCGCTTCTTTGGGGCGCAGTTCGCGCATGATGATGTTGACGCTGCTGATGTCGGCGGCAAAAAGTACCTCGTCGCCTTCGATGATGACGGTTTGCGGCGTGGGGACGATGAGGCGGTTGTTGCGGTATATGGCGCAGATTTGGCAGTCCGCGCCTTCGGGGAGGTGTTGGTTGATGTCGGCGATTTCGCGGTTGACGAGCAGCCCGCCTTTACGCGCCTGTACGATGACCATGCGGACTTTGTCGCCGGCAAACCTCAATACCTGCAATGCGCTGGTGTAGCTGAGCAGCCCGACGAGCTGTTCGGTAACGAGCTGTTCGGGGCTGATGGTTTCAGTGATGTCGAAGACGGTAAGGCTGCCGTTTTCCGTATCGTCGTTTTCGGGGTAGGGGTATTCCAGATATTCGCTGGAACGCACGCGGGCGATACGGCTGGGGATATTAAAGAGATCGGCGGCGATTTTGCAGGCGACGATGTTGGTTTCGTCGCTGCGGGTCAGGGCGAGCAGGAGGTCGGAGTCCGCCGCGCCCGCCTGTTCGAGGATGAACGGGGATGCGCCGTTGCCGAGTATGGTTTGGACGTCGAGGCGGCTGCCGATGTGTTGCAGGGCTTTTTCGTCGATGTCGATAACGGTAACGTCGTTGCTGGAAACGGAGGCGAGGTTTTGCGCGACGGTCGAGCCGACCTGTCCGCTGCCGAGGATGAGGATTTTCACGGTTTGGGCGGGGGGTTGGGTAAGGATGATGGGATTGTATAGTATAGTGGATTAAATTTAAATCAGGACAAGGCGACGAAGCCGCAGACAGTACAGATAGTACGGAACCGATTCACTTGGTGCTTCAGCACCTTAGAGAATCGTTCTCTTTGAGCTAAGGCGAGGCAACGTTGTACTGGTTTAAAGTGAATCCACTATAAAACAAAATAAAAAGGCTGCAATGTCATCCTTGCCGCATTTCGGCTGCTTGGAATATATGGGGTCGTTTGAAAAATCGCCGCACCGGTTTTCAGACGACCTTTTAGCCCAAATCCTTCATTGCCGAAACCTCACAACTCCTTAAAAATCAGCTATAATTGCCGACTATTTTGATTACGGTATCCCTATTTGAAATGGCACAAAAAATCCAATCCGTCAAAGGCATGAACGACCTTTTGCCTGTCGAACAAAAAGATTTCAAGTTGACCGCTGCGTTTTGGCAGGCATTTGAAGATGTGGTCGGCCGCTGGACGCGTGCTTATGGTTATCAGCAAATCCGTACGCCGATTGTCGAGCAGACGGGTTTGTTTGTCCGCTCCATCGGCGAAGAAACCGATGTGGTCGGTAAGGAAATGTATACCTTTTCCGATTCCAACGACTCTTTGAGCCTGAGCCTGCGACCGGAAGGTACGGCATCCTGCCTGCGTGCGGTGGTCGAACACAATCTGTTGTACAACAGCCCGCAAAAGCTGTGGTACATGGGTCCGATGTTCCGCCGCGAGCGTCCGCAAAAAGGACGCTACCGCCAGTTTCATCAGGTCGGTATCGAGGCGTTGGGTTTTGAAGGTCCGGACATCGACGCGGAAATCATCGCGATGTCGGCGGATTTGTGGGACAAGCTGGGTATCCGCGATTACCTGACTTTGGAAATCAACAGCTTGGGCAACCGAGAAGAACGTGCGGCGCACCGTGCGGCTTTGGTCGAATATCTGACCCGTTATGAAGACAAATTGGACGAAGACAGCAAACGTCGTCTGAAAACCAATCCGTTGCGTGTTTTGGATTCCAAAAATCCCGATTTGCAGGAAATCTGCAATGCCGCGCCGCATTTGACCGATTATCTGGGCGAGGAATCGCGCAATCATTACAGCCGTTTCAGAGCCATGTTGGAAGGCTTGGGCATCCAATATGTTGAAAACCCGCGGCTGGTGCGCGGCTTGGATTATTACAACCAAACCGTTTTTGAATGGACGACTGACAAACTCGGCGCGCAGGCGACGGTGTGCGGCGGCGGCCGTTACGACGGTTTGATTGAAGAACTTGGCGGCAAGCCTGCGCCGTCCATCGGTTTTGCAATGGGCATCGAGCGTTTGCTGCTGCTGGTTAGCGAATACGGCTCGCTGGAAGTCAATGCCGCACCTGACGTGTACGCCATGCATCAGGGCGAGGGCGCGGATTTGCAAGTGATGAAATACGCGCAAGCCTTACGCGCACAAGGTTTCAACGTGATGCAGCATTCCGGCTATCAAAGCCTGAAAGCGCAAATGAAAAAAGCCGACAACAGCGGCGCGCGTTTTGCCCTAATTGTTGCGCAAGACGAATTGGCGAACGGTACGGTTACGCTTAAAGACATGAACGGCGCACACGGTCAGCAAACCGTCGCCGCCGACGATTTAATCCACACTTTACAACAATGGAAGAACGCATAAATGGCAGCCCATCTCGAAGAACAACAAGAATTAGACAATTTTAAATACTTTTGGAAAAGTACCGGCCGATGGCTGTTTGCCCTGCTGATCGCGGCGGCGTTGGGCTATTTGGGCTATACCATGTATAAGAGCCATAAAGCTTCGCAAAGTCAGGAAGCTGCCGAAGTATTGGCGAAAATCGTCGATAAAATGCAGGCAAAAGCCTCGCAAGCCGAAGTGAATGCCGATTTGACCAACCTCCAGCAAAATTACCCAGACTCCATTGCCGCCGCGCAAGCGACGCTGATGGCGGCTGCGACCGAATATGATGCCCGCCGTTACGATGTGGCGGAAGGTCATCTGAACTGGGTGTTGAAAAACCAAAAAGCCCCGCTGGTTCAAGCATTGGCGGCGCAGCGTTTGGGCATCGTCCTGTTGCAGCAGAAAAAATACGATGCCGCGATTGCAGCCTTGAATACGAAAGTTGAAGCCGATTTCGAGCCGCTGCTTTTGGAAGCGAAAGGCGATGTTTACGCTGCACAAAACAAAACCAAAGAAGCCGCGCAAAGCTATCAGCAGGCTTTGGAAAAGCTGCCTAAAGACGCTATCGAACGCGAATTGCTGCAAATGAAGCTGGATTCGCAAAAATAAGGTCGTCTGAAAAATTGAGAGACATATGCGGCTTGTCGGAATCTTTCTGGCAAGCCTTGTCTGTTTTAATTGTGTTCCACTTTATAATATAGCGGATTGAAATAAAAATGAGACAAGGCGGCAATGTCCGCCATGTACAGATCGTACATAAGGGTGTTGGCAACGCCGTAGTATTGCAATTTTCATCTACTATATTTTCAGACGACCCCTTATCCTTTTTAACCTACCGTGTTTTGAAAAACACCTGCTCGTGTTGCAGGTTCGCTTCCGAACCGACACTTGACACAGAAAGACTCCATCATGAAACCCACCATCGCCCTTGTCGGCCGCCCGAACGTCGGCAAATCCACCTTGTTCAACCGCCTGACGCGCACCAAAGACGCGCTTGTGCACGACCTGCCCGGCCTGACCCGCGACCGCCATTACGGACACGGCAAAATCGGCAGCAAACCTTATCTCGTCATCGATACCGGCGGTTTCGAGCCGGTTGTGGACAGCGGGATTTTGCACGAAATGGCGAAGCAGACCTTGCAGGCTGTCGATGAAGCCGATGCCGTCGTGTTCTTGGTGGACGGCCGTACCGGTCTGACCCCGCAAGACAAAATCATCGCCGACCGTCTGCGCCAAAGTCCGCGCCCCGTTTATCTGGCGGTAAACAAAGGCGAGGGCGGCAACAGAGCCGTGCTTGCCGCCGAGTTTTACGAGTTGGCATTGGGCGAGCCGCACGTTATTTCCGGTGCGCACGGCGACGGTGTGTATTACCTGATTGAAGAAATTTTAGAAAACTTCCCTGAGCCTGAAGCCGAAGAAGCCGATGTAAAACATCCTGTTTTTGCCGTTATCGGTCGTCCGAATGTCGGCAAATCCACGCTGGTTAACGCCATTCTCGGCGAAGAGCGCGTGATTGCCTTCGATATGGCAGGCACGACGCGCGACAGCATCCACATTGATTTCGAACGCGAAGGCAAACCGTTTACCATCATCGATACCGCAGGCGTACGCCGTCGCGGCAAAGTCGATGAGGCGGTGGAAAAGTTCTCCGTTATCAAAGCGATGCAGGCGGTTGAGGCGGCAAACGTTGCCGTTTTGGTGTTGGACGCGCAGCAGGACATCGCCGACCAAGATGCCACGATTGCCGGTTTCGCTTTGGAAGCGGGGCGTGCGCTGGTGGTTGCCGTCAATAAATGGGACGGCATCAGCGAAGAGCGTCGCGAACAGATCAAACGCGACATTTCCCGCAAACTGTATTTCCTCGATTTTGCCAAGTTCCACTTCATTTCCGCATTGAAAGAACGCGGCATCGACGGATTGTTCGACAGCATTCAGGCAGCCTACAACGCCGCCATGATCAAGATGCCGACGCCGAAAATCACCCGTGTTCTGCAAAGCGCCATCGAACGCCAACAGCCGCCGCGCGCAGGTTTGGTGCGCCCGAAAATGCGTTATGCCCACCAAGGCGGCATGAACCCGCCCGTGATTGTGGTACACGGCAATTCGCTGCACGCGATTTCCGACAGCTATACGCGCTACCTGACCCAGACCTTCCGTAAAGCCTTCAACCTGCAAGGCACGCCGCTGCGGATTCAATACAATGTTTCGGAAAACCCGTATGAAAATGCGGAAGACAAACCGAAGAAAAAACCGCTGCGCCGCGTCAGTCTGAGCAACCGCATTGAGAAACGCGAAGGCCGCAAGGAAGAGAAAAACCGTTTTAAAAAGAAAACCAAAGTCAGCGTGAAAAAACAGTACAGCAAATAAATCTGACGGAACAAGGGGCGTGCCGCGAGGTGTGCCCCTTTTAGATTGCAGTCGGGACGAGTAGGGCGGTTGGAGGTGAATCCTCTTAAAGATTTTAGCTAAGGTATTGTAATAAAAATATTTTATCTGATAATAAGGTCGTCTGAAAATCCAAATCTACCAACCTGTTCCCTATGGTAAAAATCGTTTGTATTAAAATGATTTGTATAACGCATTTGGGTAAAAAATCGTTGGAAAGCCCGTCGTTTGATAGAGGTTTGCATATTCTTACGGAAAAATAGTTGGTAATTTTTCTCGTTCGGGTCTACAATCCGACTCATGTTCGTTTTCAAAACGATTTCAAAATCATAATAATGGAGCTTATGAATATGACAGCTAAAGGACAAATGTTACAAGATCCTTTTTTGAATGCGTTGCGTAAAGAGCACGTTCCGGTTTCGATTTATCTGGTCAACGGTATCAAACTGCAAGGCCAAGTCGAGTCGTTTGACCAATACGTCGTTCTGCTGCGTAATACTTCCGTTACCCAAATGGTTTATAAACACGCCATCTCAACTATCGTTCCTGCCCGTGCCGTGAGCCTGCAACACGAGAACAAACCCCAAGCCGCTGCGGCTGCCCCGGTTCAAGTTGAGACCGTGCAACAACCTGCCGAATAATGTATGTAACGCATTAATCGATTCTGATACCTTACCGCTTGGCCGGTAAGGTATTTTTATTTTCAGACGACCCCTGTACGGTTTCATCTTATGCAGCTCGAAAACATCCTCCCTTTTGCACACGCGCTTCTCAAGCAAGCCTTAAAACACGATGCCCGCGCTTTGGACGGCACGGCGGGAAACGGCAACGATACGCTGATGCTGGCGCGTTCGGTCGGCAGCGGCGGGAAAGTGTGGGCGTTTGACGTTCAAGAGCAGGCATTGGCAAACACCCGAATACGCTTGGAAGAAGCCGGCATGGCGGATAGGGCGGAATTGATATTGGACGGACATGAAAACCTTGCCGCCCATATCCGCGAACCGTTGGACGCGGCGGTATTCAATTTCGGCTGGCTGCCCGGCGGCGATAAAAGTTGTACGACAGAAGCGGCAACCAGCATCCGCGCGTTGACATCCGCCTTATCGCTGCTGAAAACGGGCGGGCTGGCGGTTGCCGTCCTGTATCCCGGGCATGAGGCGGGGCAGCATGAAGCGCAGGCAATCGAAGATTGGGCGCGGCAGCTGCCGCAGGATGAATTTGCCGTTTTGCGTTATGGTTTTATCAACCGCCGCAACTGCCCGCCGTATTTGTTGGCGTTTGAAAAGTTACGTCAAGAATGAATGTTTGGGGTAGAATAGGCGCTTCTTTCAAAAACAATAACGTGCGACCGCTATGCAATATCTGTTTGTAAAATACAGCCATCAGATTTTCGTCACCATCACCATTTTGGTGTTCAATATCCGCTTTTTCCTGCTTTGGCGGCATCCCGATAAACCTTTGGCGGGTATCTGGAAAGCCCTTCCCCATCTCAACGACACCATGCTGCTCTTTACCGGCTTGTGGCTGATGAAGATTACCCACTTTTCGCCCTTCAATTCGCCGTGGCTCGGCAGCAAAATTCTGCTGCTGCTGGTTTACATCGGGCTGGGCATGGTCATGATGCGCTCCCGTCCGCGTTCGCCGAAGTTTTACGCCATTTATGTGTTGTCGATGGCTTGCGTCGGCTGCATCGTCTATCTTGCCAAAACCAAAACGCTGCCGTTTTAAAGAGGTCGTCTGAAAATGCCGCAAACCCATTTTGCCGTCATCGCTTTGGGCAGCAACCTTGCCGAACCTGCCCGCCAAGTCCGCGCCGCCTTGTCCGTGCTGGAGGCGCATCCGCAGATTCAAATCGAAAAAACTTCCTCGCTGTATGTGACCGCGCCGGTCGGCTACGACGATCAGCCTGATTTCGTCAATGCCGTTTGTTCCGTCCGCACTTCATTAGACGGCGTTTCGCTGCTTGCCGTGTTGAACCGCATCGAGGCGGATTTCGGGCGGGAACGCACGTTCCGAAACGCCCCGCGCACATTGGATCTGGACATCATCGATTTTGACGGCATTTCCAGCAGCGACCCGCATCTGACCCTACCGCATCCGCGCGCGCACGAACGCAGTTTTGTGATGAAGCCGCTGGCTGAAATCCTGCCCGATTTTGTTTTGGGCGGACACGGACGGGCGGCGGATTTGGCGGCTGCTTTGGGCGAGGAAGGGATACGCCTGTTGGAAGAAGCCGTTTGAAGCAAGACGGTGAAATAAAAACGCCTGTTTGCTTCAATCGCGTGTCAAAGTTTATATTTGAAGCAACTAGGTTCAAGAGGTCGTCTGAAAAGGGAAATGGCTTGGCAGTTTCCTTTTTCAGACGACCTTTCAAGAAGGGCGGCGGCAGGTTTGGGCAAACTCCGTCGGTCTGATAAAATGCCACCTTTCCAAAATATCAAAACAAAATCATCCATCAAACCATGAACTACCGTTATATTGTCGTCGAAGGCTCCATCGGCAGCGGGAAAAACGCCTTGAGCCGCCGCCTTGCAGAACATTTCAGCGCGCTGTCGCTGGCGGAAAACCCCGAACACAACCCTTTCCTCATGAAGTTTTACGCCAACGCCTCCCATCACGGCTTGGCAACCGAGCTTTTTTTCCTGATGCGCCGCGCCGAAAGCGTGGACATCATCAAAAACGAATACGCACAAGGCGGCATGGTCGTCGCCGATTTCCTGTTGGAAAAAGACCGGATTTTCACGCCGGTCGTGTTGAATGAAGACGAGCAGCAGCTCTTCGCCGATTTGAAACAAAAAATCCTGCCGCAGTATCCCGCCCCCGATTTGGTGATCTACCTGCAAACCGCCGTGGACGGCAACCGCAAACGCCTGCAAAAACGCGGCGACGGCATCATCAATCTTTTCCCCGAAGGCTATTTGGGGCGGATACACGAGGGATACAGCCAGTTTTTCCACCTTTATCAAAACGCCCCGCTGCTGACTGTCAATGCCGACGAGTTGGACTTGCAAGGCAATGGCGAACATTTCCAACTGTTGCTCAATGCGCTGAACGATTTGCAGGGAACGCGCAATTATCTGAATTTGAGCGAACGCTGACGCATTTTGCAAGATTAAGGTGAAACGCCGAAGCGGCTATGTTGGGGATTCATTTTATTTCCTTGCCCGCTACTACGTTTCCGTCTTAGGTCGTCTGAAAGGAGACATCATGACCCAATACCGATTCACTTTGCCCTCAAGCAGCGGCAACGACTTCGATTCTGCCGAACATCTGCCGCTGATTGTTTATTTCTACCCCAAAGACAGCACGTCCGGCTGCACCACCGAAGGCTTGGATTTCAACGCCCGTTTGCCGCAATTCAAAGAACTCGGCTATACCGTCGTCGGCATCTCGCGTGACGGCGTGAAATCGCATCAGAATTTCTGCGCCAAGCAAGGCTTCAATTTTGAATTGTTGAGCGACAAAGACGAAACCGTGTGTAAAATGTTTGACGTGATCAAGCTGAAAAAGCTCTACGGCAAAGAGTCTTTGGGTATTGAACGCAGCACATTCGTATTGGACGCAAACGGCGAAATCATCCACGAATGGCGCAAAGTCAAAGTCGCCGGACACGCGCAGGAAGTGTTGGAAACGCTGTCCCGATAAGCCGATAATGCAGCAAAAGGTCGTCTGAAAACGAACATGGCGGGCTCTGCCCAAGCAGGTTTTCATTTTCAGATGACTTTTTATAATGGACGTCAATCAGGGCAGGGTTGGCTTGTCCTGATTCATATTCGATCCACGATACCCCATCTTCGGACCGCCTGTAAAACCCCATGACCGACGAACTCATAGACAAACTGCTCGAATCCCTGTGGCTGCAAGACCGTCTCAGCCACAACACCTTGCAAGGCTACCGCCGCGATTTGGAAAAAATCGCCGCGCGTTTGGAAGCGGGCGGGCATACTTGGCTGGATGCCGAAGCCGCCGATTTGGCGGATGCCGTCTATGCGGCGGACGAAAAGCACAGCTCGCAGGCGCGCGCCTTGTCCGCCTGCAAACGCCTATACGCCTGGTTGGAAGAGACTGAGCGGCGGACGGACAACCCGACCCGTTTCCTCAAAGCCCCGAAACAGACGCAAAAGCTGCCCACACTGATTACCGAAGCGCAAATCGAAAACCTGCTCGCCGCGCCCGATACCGACACGCCGCACGGCCTGCGCGACAAAGCCCTGCTCGAAGTCATGTACGCCACAGGTCTGCGCGTAACCGAAGCCGTCAAGCTCCAACTGGGCGACCTCGACCTCAACCGAGGCTGCATCCGCACCATAGGCAAAGGCGACAAACTGCGTATCGTGCCTATGGGCGAAGAAGCCGTTTACTGGGTCGAACGCTATTGCGCCGAATCGCGCCCGCTGCTGCTCAAAAACAAAATCTGCGACGAAGTCTTCGTCAGCCAAAAACGCAGCGGCATCTCCCGCCAACTCGCGTGGATGATTGTCAAAAACTACGCCGAAACCGCCGGCATCACCTCGCTCAGCCCGCACGGCCTGCGCCACGCCTTCGCCACCCACCTCGTTAACCACGGCGTCGATTTGCGTGCCGTACAGCTTATGCTCGGACACGCCAACATCAACACCACCCAAATCTACACCCACGTCGCTAACATCCGCCTGAAAAACATCGTTGACGAACATCATTCGCGGAATTAAACGATTCCATTGAAAAAGGTCGTCTGAAAACAGAAATCTCGTTTTCAGACGACCTTTTGCCTTTATCCGTCAAACCGCGGCTGCTTCAGGTTTGGCTTTGTTTTTCTTGAATTTCAACACGGCTTCTTCTTTCGCCGCATCCCAGTCTATCCGCACGAAGCCGCCGTCGGCGAGTTTGCCGAACAGGAGTTCGTCGGCGAGCGGTTTGCGGATTTTTTCCTGAATCAGGCGGTGCATCGGGCGTGCGCCCATTTGCGGGTCGAAACCTTTTTCCGCCAAATACTTGCGCAATGCCGGCGTGAATTCTGCTTCGACTTTTTTGTCGAGGAGCTGGTGTTCGAGCTGGAGCAGGAATTTGTCCACGACTTTGGCGATGACGGGTTCGGACAATGGGGCAAACGGGATAATTGCGTCCAAGCGGTTGCGGAACTCGGGCGTGAAGAGTTTGTTGATCGCCTGCATTTCGTCGCCGCGTTCGCGCTTGGCGGTAAAGCCGAGGCTGGGGCGGCTGAGGCTTTCCGCGCCTGCGTTGGTGGTCATAATCAGGATGACGTTGCGGAAATCGGCGCTCTTGCCGTTGTTGTCGGTCAGTTTGCCTGCGTCCATGACTTGCAGGAGGACGTTGAAAATGTCGGGATGGGCTTTTTCGATTTCGTCTAAGAGCAACACGCAGTGCGGGTGTTTGTTGGCGGCTTCGGTCAAAAGGCCGCCCTGGTCGAAGCCGACGTAGCCCGGCGGCGCACCGATAAGGCGCGATACGGCGTGGGGCTCCATGTATTCGGACATGTCGAAGCGTTGCAGCGGTACGCCCATCGAGTAGGCAAGCTGTTTGGCGACTTCAGTTTTGCCGACGCCGGTCGGGCCGGAGAAGAGGAAGCTGCCTATGGGTTTGTCGGGCAGGGCGAGGCCGGAGCGGGACATTTTGACGGCGGCAACCAGCGCGTCGATGGCGTTTTCCTGACCGTAAACCATGTTTTTCAGATCGCGTCCGAGGAATTGCAGCACTTGTTTGTCGTCGTGCGACACGGTTTTTTCGGGAATCCGTGCGACTTTGGCGATGACGGTTTCGATTTGCGCTTTGCCGATGACTTTTTTCTGTTTGGATTTGGGCAAAATCCGTTGCGCCGCGCCTGCTTCGTCCATTACGTCGATGGCTTTGTCGGGCAGGAAACGTTCGTTGATGTAGCGGGCGGAGAGTTCGGCGGCGGCTTCGAGTGCGCCTTGCGTGTAGCGCACTTGGTGGAAGCCTTCGAACATCGGTTTCAAGCCGCGCAGGATTTGCACGGTTTCGGCGACGGTGGGTTCGACCACGTCGATTTTTTGGAAGCGGCGGCTTAAGGCGTGGTCTTTGTCGAAAATGGTGCGGTATTCGTCGTAAGTGGTCGCGCCGATGCAGCGCAGCGAGCCTTTCGCCAGCGCGGGTTTGAGCAGGTTGGACGCGTCCATCGTGCCGCCGCTGGTGCTGCCCGCGCCGATGATGGTGTGGATTTCGTCGATAAACAAAATGGCGTGCGGGATTTTTTCGAGCTGTTTCAAGACGGATTTGACCCGCGCTTCAAAGTCGCCGCGGTATTTCGTACCCGCCAAAAGCGAACCCATATCCAGCGCGTACACTTCGGCATCTTTGAGCGCGTCGGGAATGTCGCCGTTGACGATTTGATGCGCCAAGCCTTCCGCCAGCGCGGTTTTGCCCACGCCTGCTTCGCCGACCAAAAGCGGATTGTTTTTGCGGCGACGGCACAGGATTTGCACCAGCCGCTCCATTTCGTGTTTTCTGCCGATTAAGGGGTCGATGCGGCCGGCTTTGACTTCGGCGTTGAGGTTGACGGTGTAGTCTGACAACGAGCCGCTTTTCGATTCGACGGGGTCGTCTGAATCATTGTCGGGGTCGTCTGAAAAGCCTTTGTGTTCGTCGTCTTCGGTTGCACCGTGGGCAATACAGCGCAAAACTTCAAAACGCGTAACCGATTGCAGCTTGAGGAAATAGACGGCGTGGCTGTCGGTTTCGCTCATCAGTGCCACCAAAACGTCCAAAGGCTCGACCAAGCCTTTGCCTGCGGATTGGGTATGCACCATCGCCCGCTGGATGACGCGCTGGAAACCGAGCGTGGGCTGGGTTTCGACCGTGTCTAAAAGATGGTCGGGAATCTGCGGGGTATTTTCGGCAACGCTGGCGGCGAGTTGTTCGGATAACACTTTCAAATCCGCGCCGCAGAGCTTGAGGACGTTGGGGACGGAGGCGTCTTCTTCGATTAACACCAAAAGCAGATGCTCGAGGCTGATAAATTCATAATGAGCCTTACGCGCCTCGCGGTAAAGCTGCTGCAAAATCTGTTCCAATTCGGGTGAAAGCATATTAAATCTCCTCGACAATACATTGCAGCGGATGCCCTTCGGCTTTTGCCCGCTGCATGACCTGCTGCTGCTTGGTTTGGGCGATGTCCCGTGTGTACGTGCCGCACAAGCCTTTGCCTTCGTGATGAACCAACAGCATCACCGCCACCGCCTGCTCCTGTCCGAGCATGAAGATTTCGGTCAGGATTTCGACGACAAATTCCATCGTGGTGTAATCGTCGTTCAGCAAAAATACGCCGTAACGTTTCGGCGGGGCGGTTTTTTGGTCGCTTAAAAGTGTATCGGATTCGTGATGTGTGTTTGGGTTGTTCATAAATATTTTGGCTTTGTGGAAGAGGATTTGTTTTCAGACGACCTTGTGAAAGGTTTGATATCAAATGAATCTATAAATATAGTGATTATAAGGTTTATTTCGATTTCTGTTGTATTTTGGTCGGTTTCCGCCATTTTCGCACTTTTTCCCTTGTATGGCTTGACGTTTTGGCTTAACAAATGTAAAAAGACGGTTAAGCAGAAGCCGGCACTCGACCAAGTATATAAAGCTAGGGAGAAACGCTGAACGTTTAAGTTTGCTGTATGCCTTATTTTGCTGATTTTGTTAATTTTTAAGTATAGGAAGTTTCTAATGGCAACCGGTATCGTAAAATGGTTTAACGACGCTAAAGGTTTTGGTTTCATCACTCCTGACGAAGGTGGCGAAGATCTGTTCGCTCACTTCTCAGCGATCAACATGGAAGGTTTCAAAACCCTGAAAGAAGGCCAACGCGTGTCTTTCGACGTAACCACCGGCCCTAAAGGCAAACAAGCTGCTAACATTCAGGCTGCTTAATTAAACGTGCGGCTTATGCCGTAGAATAATGGCGGGATTGATTCCCGCCATTTTTTATTGTCTATGAGAAACGGAATCCATATGGCAGAAGACAAACAAAACGCCGCTTATGAAAACGCCCTGCGGCAGTTGGACGAACTCATCACGCATCTGCGCAGTAGCGGGGAAGTCAGTTGCGCGGTGGCGGAACAAGAAGACCTGATGCTGATACGGCTTGCCGATTTGAAAATCGATTTGAGGCCGAATGATGAAAAGGCGATAGCGGATATTGACCGGTTTTACCGCCGCCATTTGGGCGACGGTAAATGAAGACGGATAATGCACAAACGCGTGATGAAGGTCGTCTGAAATCTCTATTTCGCCCCTGCCTGTTTTTTGGGCAGTCTTATTTTTCCTTTTAGTATCAACTGTTAATCCGATATATCCACAACTGGATTCACATAAAGCAAGGATAACTATATTTTTGCGGCATAGAGGCTTTAGGGTCGTCTGAAAAGCCAATTCTTCCATACAGCGAACACATTTACTCAAACGGCTTTTTCTGCCAATAAAACTTATCCTTTTTCAGACGACCTTTAAAGATTTCATTACTGCCCAACTCAAATACCAATGCCCCCGACAAATCCGTCCGCAACAAAGTCGCGCCGTGTGCGCGGATGCGGGTTTGGACGGCGGGGGTAGGGTGTTTGTAAGCATTGGCGTAGCCGCTGGAGGCGACGGCGTATTTGGGGGCGACCGTGTTGAGGAAACCGCCGGATGAAGCCGTATTGCTGCCGTGGTGTCCCAATATCAAAATCTGGCTGTACAGCGAGCTGCCGTAGCGTTCTACCAGCCCCGCTTCGCCTTTGACGCCCAAATCGCCCGTAACCAGCAATGCCTGTCCGTCGGAAACGACGCGCAAGACGCAGCTTCGGTCATTGTCTTCGCTGCCCGGGTTTTCAGACGACCTCAATAACTCGAAATCCACGCCGTCCCATTGCCATTGCGCTTCGGCGCAAAATTTTGCGTTCGGATAAAACTCAGGCTGTCCCGCCAGCGTTTCGCCGATTTCAATATCGGAAACGGCGTCCAAACCGCCGTCGTGGTCGCTGTCGTGATGCGACAGAATCAGCTTGTCCAAACGGCGCACGCCCATGGCGTTCAGGCTTGGCACGATACCCGTTTGCGCCGCCTGCGCCGTACCCGTGTCAAACAGCAGGTTGCGGTCGCGCGTTTGTACCAACACCGACAAACCCTGTCCCGCATCCATCACGGTAATTCGCGCCAACCCGTCGTCCAAACGGTCGGGGCGGTAAAACACAAATCCAGCCAACACCAAACACGCCCAAGGCCGCAAACCCAGACCGCGCGGCAACAGCCACAGCAAAGCCGCTGCAAAAGCCAAAACCAACAGCGGCACAGGCGCGGCGGCTACGGCAAATTCAGGCGACACCTCCGCCAGCCAAACCAAGCCGCGCAAAGTGTATTCCGCCAAACCTGCCGCCGACCATTGCAAAGGCGCGAACGGCAACACCGACACCAGCAGTGCCAAAGGCGTCAATACCCAAGAAAACCAAGGAATCATCGCCGCATTGACCAAAGGGCTGATGATGGGCAACGACGCAAAAATATAGCCCAACAATACCACCGACAACACCGTCGCCGCCCATTGTCCGCGTACAGCCAAACGCCAGCCACGTTCTTTCAGACGACCTGCCGAAGCCCAAATCAAGGCGGCAACCAAGCCGAACGACAGCCAAGTGCCGACACCCAAAACCGCCAACGGATCAATCAGCAACACCACCGCCAAAGCCTGCCACCACGCCGTCCAGCCCGAAGACAGACTGCCGCGCCACCAAGCCCAGGCAAACGCCGCCAACATCAAAACGCTGCGCTGCGTCGGCACGGAAAAACCCGCCAGCAGCGCATAAAACAAAGCCCCTGCCGCGCCGCCCGCCAAAATCCACACGCGCGGTTTTGCCGGTATCCAAGGCAGTCGTCTGAAAATCAGTTTGACCAGCCAACCCGCCAAAACTGCCACCATCGTAACGTGCAGCCCCGAAATGCTGACCAGGTGCGTCAAGCCCAAAGGTCGGAACGCCTGCCACAGTTCGGGCCTCAACGCCGATTGTTCTCCTATGCTCAAAGCCCGCATCAGACCGATACCGTCCGAAAAATCCAGACTTCCCGCCCCGACAGCCTGCCAACGGCGGCTGACCGCATCACGCCACACCGCCAAGCCGACACCGCCGCCCTCGCGAACCAAGCTCCTGCCCTTGCCCAGCGTACCCGCGCCATCCAAACCGTTTGCCAACGCCCAAGCCTCGCGGTTCAGCCCGCGCAGGTTCACTTCGCCGATAACCGGCTTGAGCCGTGCCGACACCTTCCAGCGGCTGCCCACCGCCCAATCGCGTTTCTGATAATCCGACAGCAATAAATCAAACTGCCGCCCATCCTCCGTCCACGCCTTCGCCGCAAACTGCACCCGCCGCCCGTCGCCGCGCGGCATATCTGCGACTTCAACCGTCAACACCGACTCCGAAGCCCCGTTCAGCGGCCATTGCGCCGACAAAGCCGCTTCCGTCCGAAATACGCCGTAAGCCGCGCCGAGCAGGACGCACAGCATCATTCCCGCCACCGCAAACCGCCGCGAAGCCGCCAGCAAAACCAATGCCGCCGCCAGCCACGCAGCCCAATGCGGTATGGACGGCAAAGCGAACGAGGCGATGACGCCGACTGCCCAAAACGGCAATCCATAATATTTCAGCAAAACTGTTTCCTTTTTTATTATTAGTTTTGAAATCAGGTGGGGATAATAATTGAATTTCCTACAAACGTCATGAAAAAGGTCGTCTGAAAACCTGAATCTCAAGTTTTCAGACGACCTTTCGTCTTAGGGCTTCAATATTTCACATCGGCAACGCGGTTTTACAAATCCTGCAAACGCTCGACCGAAGGGGCGTAGTAATATGCGCCGGACACGGCGGTGGAAAGATGCTTGAGCAACAGGTCGGTTTTGCCGTCGGCATCGCCGAACATATGTAAAAGCTGTACTTCGATGTTGTGCAGGGTATGGCAGTAAGCGGTGAACATCAGGCCGTGTTCGCCGCTGATTTTGCCGAAGGGCAGGCTGCGGCGGACGATTTTCAGACCCACGCCGTTTTCTTTCAGGTTGACGCGGCCCAAGTGCGAATCGGGCAGGCGCACGTCTTTGCTGAATTCTTCGTTGGCTTCTTTGCTGCGGCCGACGCTGGCTTCTTGTTCTGCAACCGGAATGGCATCCCATTTTTTCAGGTCGTGCAGGTATTTTTGCAGCAGGACGTAGCTGCCGCCGGCATCGGGTCGGCCTTCGGGAATAATGGCGACATTGCGGACGTTTTCATCGCCTTGCGGGTTTTCAGTGCCATCGACAAAGCCATCCAGTCCGCGGTCTTCATACAGGCGCAAGCCGTGTTCCTCGGTGGCGATGCTGATGCTGTCGCCGAACGCGGCAAAGACGGATTGGGCGAGCGCGAAGGCGGCTTTTTGGCGGTAGGCTTGGATGTGGATGTAAATATCGTGTTGGGTCGAAGGGGCAAGGCCGTTGCCCATGACGGGGAAGGGCTTGATTTCGCTGCCTTCTTCTGCATGTCCGAACGCTTTCCACGCTTCGCTGCCGAAGGCGATGGTCATGCCTAAAATGTCTTCTGGAAAGCGGGTTTTGAGTTTCTCCAAGGCTTCAAGCGAGCTTCGGCAGGCGGTTTTGATGTCGTCGTAGCGACCGTCGCGGATGTCGGTTTCGATGAATATGCCGGCTTGGGCGTGGTCGGGGATGATGGCGGTTTGCGGGCGGGGCATTGTGTTTCCTTTTCGGTTTATTGGATTTTTCAGGCGGTATTATAGCACTTAAGGTTTTCAGACGACCTCGTCTGAAAGGGCGGATATGATAGAATCCGCCGTTTGTTTTTTGATTTTCAACAGGTTCGCTTTATGTTCGGCACGATGTTTTTGATTATGATTGTATTGCTCCAGCTTTTCACGTTCGGACTGGGGCGTTCGTTGCAATGGCTGTTCGCGCCGGTGGTCGGCAAGGCAGGCAGGCGTTGGCTGATGGGGGTGTCGTATTTCGTGACCAACGGCCTGCTGGCGGGGCTTTTGTTGGAATTGGGACATTTTATGTTCCGCATCATGGCGTTTTGGATGGTGTTGCTGCTGTTTGTGATGTATGCGGCACTGGCGACGTTTGTCCTGTTCCTGCTGCTGCGCAAATTCGTGGCCATCCGGTCGCTGTCGCGCAGCCTGCGCTTGTTTGCGCCGCTGTTCGTATTAGGTTTGGTCGGCTTGGGGATGTACAACGCCTATACGCCCGTTGTCCGTCATCAGACTATCGTGATCGATAAGAAAATGGACAAACCGCTGCGTATCGGCATGGCAAGTGACCTGCACTTGGGGATTTTGTTCGGCGCGCGGCAACTGGATAAGCTGGTGGACATCATGAACCGCGAAAAAGTCGATTTAATCCTGTTGCCGGGCGATTTGATGGACGACAACGTCGATGCCTACCGCAAAGAGAATATGCAGCCGCATCTGGGTCGTCTGAAAGCGCCGTTGGGCGTTTACGCGACTTTGGGCAATCACGATATGTTCGGCGATAGCACGCGTATCCGCCATGACCTCGAAGCGGCGGGCATTACCGTGCTCGGCAACCAAGTGTTGCAACACGATGCGTTCCTGCTCGTCGGCCGCAACGACGATTTGGACTACGACCGTCCGTCTGTTGCGCAGTTGCTGGAAAACCACAATACCGACCAGCCCGTTTTCCTGATGGACCACCGCCCGACCGAAGTCGAGGCGCACGCCAAGCTGCCTATTGACGTTCAAGTTTCCGGCCATGTCCACAATGGCCAAATCGCGCCGGCAAACCTGATCGTGCGCACGCTCTACCGCCTTGCCTACGGCTACGAGGAAATCGGCGGAAGACACTTTTTTGTTACGTCGGGCTACGGTTTCTGGGGGATTCCGCTGCGCTTGGGTTCGCAGTCAGAAGTGTGGGTGATTGATGTGAAGGGGAAATAGCGGTACTGCAAAATGAAAAGATAAAAAATACAGGCTTGCCGTCTTGCCGTTGTGCAGCCTGTATTTTTTATTTGTTGTGAAATGTTATGACGTGCGCGGCTTGGTTGTTTTTAGAATATGGTTCCAATCTATTGAATCAATCGAAAAAGGAAAATCAATAGAAAATTACCAAATAAAACCGTTCGAACCGGTCTTGCAATGCAAACTGTTTTTATTTATATTCACGTTTAAGAATAAAACACACTATCAATACTGAGCGAAAGAAAACACGGAGCACATCATGTTTGTTTGCATTTGCAACGCCATTACCGACCACGACATCAAAGAAACCATCGCTGCAGGCGCGAGTACCATGAGCGATTTGCAGGCTCAATTGGGCGTTGCCACTTGCTGCGGCTGCTGCGGCGAACTGGCGGCTTCCTTCCTGAATGCCAACAGTGCACAAACGACAGTTACCGCCGGTATCAATGTGCAATCCTAATCTTGTCTAAAGCATTATCAAAGGTCGTCTGAAACCGAAATCAAGGTTTCAGACGACCTTTGCATTGACGGCAGCCTTTATCTTACAATCCGTTTTTCGTTTACCACACCGCAAAGCATCCGCCATGAAGCTGACCCTGATGTTTCGAGAATATTGCAGTCTCTGTCACAAAATGCGTGAACAGCTCAAGCCGTATCAAGAGGCATTCGGTTTTGAGTTGGAAATCTTCGATGTCGATGAAGACCCTGTTTTAGAAGAACAATATAACGAGCTTGTCCCCGTGTTATTGGATGGTGACGAAGAAATCTGCCATTGGTTTTTGGATGAGGAAAAACTGAAGGTATGGTTGGAAGGGAAGAAACCGATCGCACAAGCATAGTTTGTTGTTCCATCCTGATGTGCAGTGAATCCCTTATCAATAAAAAGGTCGTCTGAAAAAAACAAACGGAGTTTTTTCAGACGACCTTTTTGCCATGTCAAAGCCGGATTATTCCGCCTTCAAACCTGCCACACACTGCCTGTCGCGATCTTCAAACGCTTGCGCGCCGCCGAGCAGGTCGAGCTGCTCTTGAGGGCTGAGTTTGCCCAATGAACGGATTTGCTCTTCGGAAAGTTTGTCCAAAGGCTTGTCCCACATACAGGTGCAGTAATCGGTGGCGAGTTTGCTGTTGTTTGAATCCAAGCCCCTTTCTTTCAAATCGTTTTGCCATTTTTCGGCAAAGGGGATGTTTTTCACGCAAGACTCAAAGATGTTCTGCTTTGCCTGCGGTTTGGACATGGCGCATTGGGAGAGCAGGGCGGTGGCGGCGAGCAGCGCCAAAATGACCCACGCCCAAATGCGGATGGTGCGGATTTTGGCTTTTGCCTTTTTACGCGCCGCGGCTTGCTCTTCGGCGGACATTTCGTTTTTCGGTTCAGTCATGCAGGCTTTCCATGCGGATCATGGTGATTGGTTTTTCCACGCAGCTTAATGCTTCGATGGCTTCGATGGCGCGCTTGATGTTTTTCTCGACCGTGCTGTGGGTCAGAATCACGATTTCGGCGGTGGTTTGGTCGATGACGCCTTTTTGGATTAAGGCTTCGATAGACACGTTTTCTTTTGCCAAAAGCGCGGCGATTTGCCCCAGCGTACCCGGTTCGTCTTTGGCTTGGACGCGCAGGTAGTAGCTGCTGGTGATTTCGTCCATAGGCAGGATGGTCTGCGCTTGGACTTGGGCGGGCTGGAACGCTAGGTGCGGCACGCGGTGGCCGGTATCGGCGTCAATCAGGCGGGCGATGTCGATGATGTCGGCGACCACGGCGGAAGCGGTCGGCAGTGCGCCCGCGCCCGCGCCGTAATATAAGGTTTCGCCGACCATATCGGCGTTGACGCGCACGGCGTTCATCACGCCGTTGACGTTTGCCAAGAGGCGGCTTTCGGGAATCAGGGTCGGATGGACGCGCAATTCGATGCCTTTGTCGGTTTTGCGGGTGATGCCCAGAAGTTTGATGCGGTAGCCGAGTTCTTCGGCGTATTTGATGTCGCGGCTGTCGAGTTTGCTGATGCCTTCGAGGTAGCAGGCGGGGAAGTTCATCGGCGTGCCAAATGCCAGCGCGCTCATGATGGTGATTTTGTGGCCCGCGTCGTTGCCTTCGATGTCGAAGGTCGGATCGGCTTCGGCGTAGCCCAATGCTTGCGCTTCTTTCAATACGTCGGCAAACGCGCTGCCTTTTTCGCGCATTTCGGAGAGGATGAAGTTGCTGGTGCCGTTGATGATGCCGGCGATGCTGCGGATGCGGTTGGCGGCGAGGCCTTCGCGCAGGGCTTTGATAATCGGGATGCCGCCCGCCACAGCCGCTTCAAATTGCACCATGACATTTTTTTCTTCTGCTAACGGGAAGATTTCGTTGCCGTATTCGGCGAGCAGTTTTTTGTTGGCGGTAACGATGTGTTTGCCGTTTTCAATGGCTTTCAACACGGCATCTTTGGCGATGCCGGTACCGCCGAACAATTCGACGACGACATCGACGTCTTCACGCGCGACCAGTTCGAACGGGTCTTTGACGAAGGCTGCGGACGGGCAGGTTTGGCGGGCTTTTTCTTCGCTCAAGTCGCATACGGCACTGATGCGCACTTCGCGTCCCAAACGGCGGCTGATTTCCGCTGCATTGTCCTGCAACACGGCAGCCGTACCGCCGCCGACCGTACCTAAACCTAAAAGACCGATGTTTACTGGCTTCATTGTGCCTCCTTGTGAGCCGATTCTCTTAAATCAAAAAGTAAAAACAGAAATTCAGAAAGCCCGAAACGCACCGCCGCCGCAGATTGATATAATGCTGATTTTGCAATGGCGGAAGACGCAGGCTAAAGTCGCCCATCCTACCTGAAATTGCCTGATTTTGCACCTTTTTTACGGAACGTGGCGAAAGGGCGGCAAGCCTGTTTGAAATTGATATATCAAGCCGAGAAAGAAACGGAAGAAAAATGCTGATTGAAGAAAACAAAACCGATGAAATCCTAAGCCTGACCGCTTATCGGGCGGGCGCAATCGAAGCGGGCGGCAAAACCTACACCGCGCCCATCATCTGGCGCAACGGCAAAATCGAAGCAATGAACGCGCAAACGCCGTTCGAACTGACTGCTGCCGACCTGTTTCAGACGACCTCCGAATCGGACGGTTTGCCCGAAGTCATCATCATCGGCACAGGGGAGAAGCAGCAGTTCCTCCATCCGAAAATCGCCGCCGAACTTGCCGCACACGGCATCGGGTTGGAATGTATGAACACAGCCTCCGCCTGCCGAACGCTGGTGTTGCTGCAAGGTGAAGGACGCAGCGTTTGGGCTTGGCTGTGGGTGTGAATAGACATCCGCTGGATATAAAAAGGTCGTCTGAAAATTTCAGACGACCTTTGTCTATGAAACAGCCGATACCTTATCCCAATACGACAAACCGTCCGTCAAAGACGGCAGCCAATTCGTTTTCCGAATAGATTTCGGTTTGCAGGGCGATTTTTCCTTTTTTATGGCGCTCGAACATGGTTTTGAGTTTTTGCCACTCTTCAGCCGGCGGACTGCGTGTGATGATGGTCAGGTCGTCTCGTGCAGGGCGCAGGTAGCGGGTAGTGCCTTCTTGAATGACGATATTGCCATCCGATTCGGGGCAATGGAGATAGACAGTTGCCCAGCCGCCGACGGTTGCCGCCAACGCGATACTGCCGCCGAAGGCAGTATTTTTATGATTGCAGTTGGGGGCGTGGGGTGCGAAAAGTACGGTCTGATCCGCTGTGGTTTCCAAGACGCTCAGGTTGAGCAGGGCGGTCGCAGGGATGTGGGCATGTAGGAAATCTTGCAGGGTTTCGGGGTTCATGGTCGGTATCGGGACGGGTCGTCTGAAAATCAGGAGCAGGCAGCAAAGCCCTACCAATTATAGCGATAAGGTAGTGCAGAGGGCTTATTTTGATTGCTTGTGCTGTCCTGCCAGCCGCACATAATGCGCGGACGAATATTTCAAAAACTCTTTTTCTTTGTCGGTCAGCGGGCGGACTTGTTTGACGGGCGAGCCGACATAAAGATAGCCGCTTTCCAAACGTTTGCGCGGCGGCACCAAGCTGCCTGCGCCTATCATCACGTCGCTTTCGACGACAGTATCGTCCAGAATAATTGTTCCCATACCGATTAAAACGCGGTCGCCGATACGGCAGCCGTGCAGCATGACTTTGTGTCCGACGGTAACGTCTTCGCCGATGACAAGGGGCGAGCCTTCAGGCTTTTCCGCGTTTTTGTGCGAAACGTGTAAGACGCTGCCGTCCTGTACATTGCTGCGCGCGCCGATGCTGATGCTGTTCACGTCGCCGCGCAAGACGGCATACGGCCAGACGGATACGTCTTCGGCAAGCGATACTTCGCCGATGATGACCGAAGTTTCATCGATAAGGCAGGATTCGTGGATTTGCGGGGTATGGTTTAAGAAGGGGCGGATGGGGTTCATGCTGTTATTTCCTTTGTAAGCAGGGTTTGTTTTAAGAGGTCGTCTGAAACGGATTTCAAGCTTTTCAGACGACCTTTTTAAATGTTGGGTTTTGAGCCGATCTATCCTTAACTAAAACCATCTATTAGCAGGACATTTTTCTTCATATTTGGCTAAATTACTCGATTTTATCTTGTTTAAAGACACTAATTGTCTACATAATTTCTGAAATCTACCGAAAGATTCGCAATCTCCGGCAACAGAAGCATAAAACCATAGATACTGATCAATTTCCTCAGAGGAAGATAGTTTGCAAATATTATCTATCTGATTTTCCATGATTCTATCGGCTATGTCGTATTGTTCATTATCATATAGGTTATCTAACTTAGATTCAAACTCTTCAAAATTATTAAAATTCATTTTGATATTTCTAATTAATTGAACGAAATGATGCCGAAGGAACTGCCACCGAATTAAGCTTTAATCACCCAAGTTCTAAATAATTCTCTCATCCTTTATTCGTTGGATATTCATTAGAAAAAACGATCATTTTCCCTTCCGGATAATCTCCTTTCCAACCGCAAGGGAAACCGTTATGTTGATAAACATATAAGATATCTTTCCAAATTTCCGGTATATAGTTATTGGCGTAACAATTCAATAAAATACTCATATTATCAGGCATTGTTTCCTCTAGTAAGTTTGCTCCCCCCTCTATTGTGAGCTTTTTATCTACCCCATGAAAATTCTTATCTAGAGCGCCCAGGCAATTGTTCTCAATTAATTTATTATCAATTAAGTAGTGCCAATCGAAATCCTCCAAACCCGAGAATTGCTGAGTATCTATAATTTCCTCCCACTCATCCCATTTTTTGCCTAACAGATATCTGGCTTCCTCTGGAGAGGCGGTAACGATAAATTTTTCACGATCTCCATCATAAGGACGGGAAAAGAAACTGTCTGATGACAAAAAATCAACCACGGGCTGCGCTGATTCAAGTATTTGATTCCAAGTCTTTTTCATTGTTATTTACCTCTTACATGTTTACGAATAACGGCTTTCCAATCTAAAGGCCGTCTGAAAAGGTTTTTTGGCTTTTCAGACGACCTTTTCAAACCAATTCATACACATGAATTAAGATTTCAAACGGGTTACAGTTTTCATATCCTTTATTCGTTGGAAAAAACGATCATTTTCCCTTCCGGATAATCTCCTTTCCAGCCGCAAGGGAAACCGTTATGTTGGAAAACATACAAAATATCTTTCCAAATTTCCGGCATATAATTATTGGCGTAACAATTCAATAAAATTTTCATATAATAAGGCATTGTTTCCTCAAGGAAGTTTACTACACCCTCTATCGTGAGCTTTTTATCTGCCCCATGTAAATTCTTATCTAGAGCCCCTAGACAATTTGTCTTACCTAATTTGGGACCAATAATGTAGTGCCAATCGAAATCATCCGAATCCGAGAATTGCTGAGCATCTATAATTTCCTGCCACTCATCCCATTCATCGCCTAACAGATATCTGGCTTCCTCTGGTGAGGCGGTAACGATAAATTTTTCACGATCGCCGTCATAAGGACGGGAAAAGAAACTGTCTGATGACAAAAAATCAACCACAGGTTGCGCTGATTCAAGTATTTGATTCCAAGTTTTTTTCATTGTTGATTGCCTTTTGACTCAAATTTTACAAGCACCAAGTCCGGGAATATTGGTTTACGGGGCGCGGGCGAGTTGAAAAATATTCGGTTTATATTATCTATCTGTCTTCGGGCTGACAACTGTTATCCAAACAAAAAGGTCGTCTGAAAAGGTTTCCAAGCTTTTCAGACGATCTTTGGTCTTGTGTGAACGGTAAGCCTGCCTATAACAGCGGACTCATCAGGCGGACGGTGTTTTCTATCAGCCCGCGGAATTTGGAGCGTTGCTGCCATGCTTTGACGGTGATGTAGCTGCTGTTTTTGAGGTAGTCGCGTTGGAGGTTGCAGATTTGTTTGGTGATGTCGCGGTCGTAGATGGCGAGGCTGATTTCGAGGTTGAGGAAGAAGCTGCGCATGTCCATGTTGACCGTGCCGAAGAGGGCGTAGTCTTCGTCTATGGTCATGGTTTTGGCGTGCAGCAGTCCGCCTTCGAACATGGCGATTTTGACGCCTGCGTCGAGCAGCATGGGGTAGTAGGCGCGGGAGGCGTAGCGCACCATGAGGGAATCGACTTTGGCGGGCAGGATCAGGGTAACTTTGACGCCGCGTTTGGCGGCGATGGTCAATGCCATCAGGAGGGGTTCGTCGGGGACGAAATAGGGGGTGGTGATGGTGATTTGTTTGGTGGCGGCGTAAATCGCGCTGATGATGGTTTCGTAAATGACGTGGCTGCCTTGTTCGGGCGCGGAGGGGATGACTTGGGCAACGATGTCGCCCTGCTGCATTTTTTCGGGAAGGATTTCGGGAATGCGCTCTTGTGCCTGCGTCAGATATTGCTGCACGCTTTCGAGGTTTTCGTCGGTTTCTACGGCGAGATCGGCAAAGAAGATGGCGGAGAGTTCGAGTACCAGCGGGCCGGTGCAGCGCATCATGACGTCCACCCATTCGCCGACGCCTGAATCTTTTTTGAAGAAGCGGGGATCGACGAGGTTGAAGCTGCCAGTGTAGCCGATTTTGCTGTCGATGACGAGGATTTTGCGGTGGTTGCGCAGGTCGGTGCGGGTAAAGAAGGTGCGCCAGACGCCGACGGGCAAGGAGGCGTGGACTTCTATGCCGGCTTCGCGCAGGGTTTCTACCCAGCCGCTGTCAAAAAAGCGGCTGCTGCCGACGGCGTCGGCGAGGATGGCGCAATCCAAACCTCTGTCGGCGGCGGCGAGGAGTTCGTTTAACAGTTCTTCTATCCTGCCTTCGGGTTCGATGATGTAGAAGGCGAGCATGCAGGAATGGCGGGCGGCGCGGATGTCGGCAAGCATGGTGTCGATGATTTCATCGGTGGTGGACAGCAGCGTCATGGCGTTGTTGCGCGTGGCGCCGAGTCCCGTTCCGCTCGCAGCGACTTTGCTGATGCCGTGATAACGGGATTTGACGTTTTCGCCGACGCCGAGGTAGATGTCGGAGAGGTAGGTTTCGGCGAAACTTTGATAGAAGCGGTTCATCTCGCCCGTGCGCTTTGCCCGCGCCGTGCCGAGCCGCGGCTCGCCGATAAGCAGGTAGGCGATGGTACCGAAGACGGGGAAAAGGAAGAGGATGATCAGCCAGGCAAACGTGGAGCCGATGTTTTTTTGTTTGTACAACACGCGCAAGACGCAGCCGAGCGCGGCGCAGGTGTGGGCGAAAATGAAGATTTCTGTCCAGGTGATGTCTTTTAGAAAAGTCATGTTCGATAGGCGGTGGAGGAATGGTGGGAGCGGATGTATAGTGGATTAACTAAATCAGGACAAGGCAACGAGGCTGCAGACAGTACAGATAGTACGGAACCGATTCACTTGGTGCTTCAGCACCTTAGAGAATCGTTCTCTTTGAGCTAAGGCGAGGCAACGCCGTAATGGTTTAAAGTTAATCCACTATATTTTTGAGTCTGACTGGTTTGAGGCGGTAAGGTTCAGATGGTGAGTATATACAAAGGCCGTCTGAAAAACGAGTTGACACCGATAAGTGGGTGTTTTTCGTTTTCAGACGACCTTTTGAGTTTTGTTTTAGCGAAACTCGCTTCGCTCGTTTTCAGACGACCTTTTAGGTTTTTTTATTAGGATTGGGTGCGTCAAAGCACTAAAAGATACAGCCAGTAGGCAAAGCCGCCCAATGCAGCGCCTGCGGGCAGGTCAATCAGGTAGTGCTGTTTGGTAAAGATGCAGGACAGGGCAATCAATACGGGAAAGAGGAACGCGGCGGTACCCAAAGTCGGCAGCGCGTGCAGGGCGGTCAGCATGGCGACGGAAACGTGCATACTGGGGAAGCAGTTGCTGGCTTGGTCGAATTTTTGAACAAACTGTAAAAACCATTCGGACGGTGTTTTGCCGGTATTGATGCTGCGCCAATGCGGCGGAGTGGAAACGGGAAACAGCCAGAAGAACAGCATTTGCATAAACAGCAACATCAGGAAGCTGAACGCCATCATGTTGAAATGGCGGTGGTCGGTGGCGATGATGTTGAGGTAGAGGATGGCGGGGTAGTAAAGAAAGCTGTATATCCACGACCAACGCGGGCGGAAAGGGATTTTTTCGTCTATCGGGGAATTCCAAACAATCTCTTTGCGCAAGGGGTGGCGTTGGGTATAAAAGTAAAACTGATAAGCGCCGATAATCATCACGCCGCTCAATATCAGATTGACGAAATAGTCTTGAAAGTTCATGTGTGTGTTCCTAGAGGAGTTGTCAACATTCAATAGTTTCCGTGTCTTTTTATTCTCAAAGCAGCATCTTCCGCGTTGGAAATCCTCGCAAGGTGTTCAACCTTGTTGCGGCTTCCGCCTTGAATCTTCCGCTTTGTGAACAAAAATCCACTGGGAAAATTAAATGTTGATAGCTCCTAAAAAGATGGATTTTATTGAAATTGGAAAGGTTGTTTTAAAGAACATCATCATACATATCTTTTGAAATATGTGAAATCAATCTGATTTGATTTGGGTAAATATGCAGCCAGTTAAATAGAAAATGTCTGATTTTTACTTTTCATCCAATATATAGTGGATTAAATTTAAATCAGGACAAGGCGACGAAGCCGCAGACAGTACAGATAGTACGGAACCGATTCACTTGGTGCTTCAGCACCTTAGAGAATCGTTCTCTTTGAGCTAAGGCGAGGCAACGCCGTACTGGTTTAAAGTTAATCCACTATAAAAGGTCGTCTGAAAACCAAACCGATAAGCAGTTTGGGTTTTCAGACGACCTTTTACGTTACACGCTCAATCAAGCGTGATATTGGCGCGACAGTTCGTGTACGGTATCGACTAAGATTTTGGCGTGTTCGGGGTCGGCGTGTTGGTTGATGCCGTGTCCGAGGTTGAAGACATGGCCGCTGCCGTTTCCGTAGTCGGCTAGGATGCGCGCGACTTCGGTGCGGATGGATTGGGGTGTGCCAAAGAGGGCAAACGGGTCGAAGTTGCCTTGCAGGGCGACTTGGTCACCAACGCGGCGGCGTGCTTCGCCGATGTTGCACGTCCAGTCCAAGCCCAATGCGTCTGCGCCGATTTCCGCCATACCCTCCAGCCACAGTCCGCCGCCTTTGGCAAACACGATAACGGGAACGCGTCTGCCTTCGCTTTCGCGTTTCAATCCGGCAACGATTTGGCGGATGTATTTGAGGCTGAACTCTTTAAACGCCGCATCGCTCAGGACGCCGCCCCAAGTGTCGAAAATCTGCACGGCCTGCGCGCCCGCGTCGATTTGGGCGTTGAGGTAGGCGGTAACGGCTTGGGCGTTGGTGTCGAGGATCTTGTGCAGCAAATCGGGACGCGCGTACATCATGGTTTTGATGGTGCGGAATTCTTTGCTGCTGCCGCCTTCGACCATATAGCAGGCGAGCGTGAACGGGCTGCCGGAGAAACCGATAAGCGGTACGCGGTCGTCCAATGCTTTGCGGATGGAAGTTACCGCGTCGAAGACGTATTGCAGTTTTTCCATGTCGGGCACTTGCAGCTTGGCGATGTCGGATTCGTGTTGCAAGGCACGTTCGAATTTCGGGCCTTCTCCTTCGGCAAAATACAGTCCCAAGCCCATGGCGTCGGGGACGGTCAGGATGTCGGAGAACAGAATCGCCGCGTCCAAATCGAAGCGTTCTAAGGGCTGGATGGTCACTTCGGTCGCCAATTCGGTGTTTTTACACAAATCGAGGAAGCTGCCCGCTTTCGCGCGCGTGGCTTTGTATTCGGGCAGATAACGCCCCGCCTGACGCATCATCCAAATCGGCGTGTATTCGACGGGCTGTTTGAGCAGGGCGCGGAGGAAGGTGTCGTTTTTCAAAGAGGTCATGTGGAGCTTTCGGTTTGTTTGTAAAACGGGGAAGGAAAACGGTTTTCAGACGACCTTTGCGGCGGTTTCCGCAATGAAAGGTCGTCTGAAAAGGGGGATAGATAAAGATGTTTCCAAACTCAGCTATGCTGCTCCAACGCCGCGTGGCGTTCGTCATCGGAGACGGCTTCCAAAACCAATTTCCGCTGTTCCTGAGCTTTTTGCGGCTGTCCGGTTTCGTCGAGTACGCGTGCCAGCATGAGGCGGGCGGCGATGCTCGGTTGCAGGGCGATGCTGGCTTCGAGGTAACTTTGCGCCTTGCCCCACAGGCTGCGGCCGTAGGCAAGCTGTCCGAGGTACATCAAGAGCGGTGCGTCGTCGGGTTTGTCTTTCAGCCAAGAATCGGCAAGGTCGATGGCTTTTTGCTGGCCGCGTTCGTTGAAGAAGCGGACGCTTTCGACGAAGGCTTCCAAAAGTTCGGGGCGGCGGTTTTGCGGGTAGTATTGGCGCACCCATTTGACGGCTTCGGTATAGAGTCCGAGACGCTCGTATTTTTCGGCAATGGCAACACACAATTCGTCTGCTTTGAGTGTCTCGGGAATACGCTTCAGACAGGTTTTCAGACCGGCTGCGTCTGATGCTTCCGCCAACAGGCGGCGGTATGCCCAGCTTTGGTATTGTTCCGCTTCAAAATCGTTAATCGCGCCGACTTTCATCAGTTTTTCGGATTTCGCCAACACGTCTTCCGCATCGCCGTGGTCAAAGGCATAACGCAGTTGCAGGCGGGCGAGGCGGGACAGGTTGGGATGGATGCGCGCGGCGGCGTTCAGATTTTCCAGGGCGGTCGGATAATCGCGGCGGCCGAGTGCGGATTCCGCCAACAACAGATAGCGGGAAAGCTGCTGTTTGTTCGGCAGTTTTTCGATGTCTTTCAGGTAGTGGTCGCGCAGTTCGAAGTTTTCCATTTGGTCGGCGGCGTGTGCGCCCAGCATCAGCGCGAGGTTGCGGTTGTCGCCGGCTTCTTTGTTTTCCAATACTTTGGCGGCTTCCTGCTCCGCTTTTTCAAAGCGGCCTTCAAAAAACGCCAAACCTGCGCTGTTCAAAGCGACGGCTGCCTGACGGCCTTTGCGCGCCGTACCGAAACGCTGCATACGGGCGGGGATGTTCATCAGGCCGACGATGAATTTGATTAGGAAATACAGGGTAACGACAAACAGAACCAGCCCTAAGATAAAGGCGTGCAGGTTGACCCGCATCATGACCTGTCCGACGACGATATAGACATTACCCGTGTAAATACCGGAAGTTAGGACGATGCCGACTGCGGCGGCGAATAAAACGACAATCCAGACAACGGCTTTCATGCACGGCCTCCTTTGGTCTCAGCATCGGCGGCAGGGCGGCTTTGTTTTTCAGGGGCCGCTTTCTTTTCCGGCTCGGAAATGTTTTGCGATTTGGCCTCGGAAGGCAGCGCCGGAGCTTCTAAAGGCTTCGCGTCTGTTTGGGCGGCAGGGGCGGGTTTCTGCGTAGGAGCAGGCCTTGCTTTGGCAGGATGGGCAGCCCTCGGAGCCGGTGCGGTTTTCGGTGCGGAAGCAGTTTCATTCACCTGCGAGGCAGCTTGAGGAGCGGCGGCTTCGGACGCGGCGGAGGGCAGGGGCGCGGACGCGGCGGTCGTTACGGGTTCGGGCAGCGCAACCGGAGTGCGCGTACCGTCTTGATAGGCGCGGATTGCGCTGAGGCTGGCTTTCAAACTGTCGTCTGAAATCATGCGCACATCCAGCGCTTTCAATTCGGACAACTCTTTCAGCCATGCCTGTGTTGCGGGCGATTTGCCGTCAAAGTATTGCTTGACCGCCGCTTCGACGTAGTTCAAATCGCTTTGATAAACCTCGCCGTTGTGCTGCATCAGTGCGGTACGCGCATCCAAAAGGCGCAGGCGCAGGTTTTCGCGGACGAAATACGCCTGTTCGGGCGACAGCAGCATCGCGTCTTTATTGTCGAGTCGGCGGACTTCCACCAGCCCTTTCAGTGCAACCAAAGATTTATCCCAAGTATTTTGCCACCAAGAGCCTGAAGATGCGCCGTTGCTTTGCGCCTGTTCGCCCGGCTGCAATACGCCGTCCAATACCAGCGGCAGGCCGGAAACGGCGGTTTCCAAGCGGTCGAGGCGCAGCGCCGTGCCGGAAATATCGACATACGGACGGTTTTTCAATGCCGCCAAATCATGGCTGACGGCTTGTTTGATGGGCAGCAGCTCGGGCTGGTCGAAACGGCTCAGGCGGCCGTCGATGTGTTCCAACACCGCCGCTGCACCTTGTACATTGCCTGATAAAAGCAGTTGCTGAGAAGCAAGGTTCAACATGGTTTCCGCTTCGTCAACCAGCCAGTTGACGCGCCCTTTGGTCAGCTCTTGATACGCTTTTTGCGTCAACAGGATTTGTTCGCTGTTTGCCATTTGTGCTTTGCCCAAGCGCTCCAATTCGGCTTGGATGGCGGTTTGGCGGTTTAAATGGTCTTTCAGAAGTAAAGCGTTTTCAGATTCGCCCAAGGCGGCTTTATCGAGCTTTTGGTTAAACGAAAGCTCTTGGTTTTTCAAGACGTTTTGTCCTTGCACAAACAAAAAGCCGCTTGCGCCCAAACCCAGCAGCGCCAGCACCAGCGCGCCTACCGCCAGCCCTCTGCCGCCGGATTGTTTGATGATGACGGGGGCGGGTTGGTTTTGAGGAAGATTTTTAGATTCAGACATGTGTGTTCCTGCGTATTCGGAGGTTTTAGGCTGCTTGGCCTTTTTCGGAGCCGCTGTTTCAGACGACCCCGCGTTGCCCTGACTGTCGACGATAATCGGCCGACCGGCTTCGTTTGCTTCGGATGGATTGTCTTCAGACCGGCTCATCGGTTTGCTCCTTAGGAAATGATGAAAGTGCCGCTTTCAGAGAAGCGACGACCCGTATGTGGCGCGCACCCGCCTCGCGAAGCGCGTCAGCTATGCGCGGATGATGGGTGAAGTATAACAAGGATTCGAAGAATCGGGAAAATTGCGGCGGAACCTGCGCAAACAGCCCGCGTACCAGTTCGCCCGAAGCGATAAAGGCGGCATCAATGGATTCGGCATCAAAATCCTGCCAATTCAATTCATTAGGTCGTCTGAAATACGCTTCCGCGATTTCCACTGCAAAGCCTTTTTTCTTTAACGACTCCGCCAAAAAATCGCGCCCGCCGCGTCCGCGCACAATCAATATGCGTGCGCCTTGCGGCAGCGTATCCCAAACCGGCAGCCGCAACACTGCCTCGCTGTCGTTGCCTTCTTGCGGCACAGACACATTTTTCGCGCCGCACCGCTGCAAAGCCCGTCCGCTTGCCTGCCCGACCGCGACCTGAACCTTCAGGTCGTCTGAAAAATCCACATACGGCGCAGCGGTTTCAACTGCCGTCGGACTAACCCAAAACACTGCGTCCGCGCGGGAAAACTGTTCTCCCAAGTCGCGCAACGCCGCTTCGTCAGGCTCGATTTCAACCGGACTCAATACCCGCGCATGCCAGCCTGCCTGCGAACAGGTGCGCACATCATCTTCCGCGCGCGCGGACGGACGGACAATCAGCATGACAGGCATTTCAGACGACCTCTTTATAGGATGGATAATGGGGTGATGACGTTTAAATCGGTTTGAAAAAGCATATCCAATGGATATAATTCTTTTTGTATTTTTACGGCTGAACCCTGCCAAGTCAATACTGAGTATGGTTTCAATAATGTATTGGACGGTAGGTCGGGCAGAATTCGATTTTAGGAAAACATAATATGAACAAAATAGCGACCATACTTTTCGCTGCGTTACTGGTGCCGTCTGTCTCTTTTGCAAGCGGAGACAATGCCGCCAAGATCCGTTTGGTGAAGAAGATTTATCAAGAAGCAAGCCGCGATGATGAACCGGGCGTGAAGATTTTGAACCGATATGCCGATGCTTCTTTGAAAAAAGCCATCCGTACCGCTTCTCGGTCGGCGGATTTGTGTATAGAGGCCGATCCGATATGGAACAGTCAGGATCCCGAAACCGAAGTAAAGGTTAACGTATCTGCCTTGCCCAACGGCAAAATTCGTGCCGGCTTCAAACAATGGGGGCATCCGACCAAAGTAGATTATTCGGTCAGCTGCTCCGGAAATGTCTGCAAAGTGACGGATGTCGATCATCTCAAACGTACCTGGCTGCAATGCCGTTAGTTTGTCGAATACATGAAAAGGTCGTCTGAAAATATTTTTCAGACGACCTTTTTTATACTGGGAGCTATCGAGATTCAATAGTTTCCGTTGCGTTGGAAATCCTCGCAAGGCATCCAACCTTGTTGCGGTTTCCGCCTTGAATTTTCCGTTTATAAACAAAAATCCGCTTGGAAAATTAAATGTCGAGAGCCACCGGTTACCAAATGCCAAACCATTGTCCGCCTGATTCTTGACGGCGTTCGTTGTGCCCGCCGTTTTGCCTTTCGCGCTCTTCGCGGCGGAAGTCCCACGGGGCTTGGGGATTTTTACCGCTCCACAAGCCTTTGCGTTTTTGTTTCGCCTGTTTTTGGGCGGCAGCGTAGTCGGTGTAGGCGGTTTTGCTTTGTTGCTTTTTGGCGTAGCTGTCGTAATGCCATGCCGCTCCGTCGCGAAGTTGCATGAGGTTTAAATCGGTCGTCCCGACGGAAACTTGCGCGACTTCGCGTTGGTAGCGGTCTGTTTCAAATACGCGTACCTTCACCTTTTTGCCGTCGGCGGCATCAATCAAGTTGTCCCGCGAATGAGTGCCGTATGCCTGATTGATTTCGGGCGCATCGATATACGCCATGCGGATTTTGTGTTTCGCGCCGTCTTCGTCGATAACGTGGAGGGTGTCGCCATCGTGGATTTTGGAGATTTTGCCGCGATAGGTATGGGGAGTGGTGGAATTGCGTTTTTGAGTGTGCGGACGGCTTTGGTGTGCATTATTTTCAGACGACCCTGATTTGACGGTTTCCGATAATAATGCGCCGAAGGCTTCCATACCGAGATGGCTGCTGCCTGTGAGCGCAGAAGCGAATTGCACGCCGGAGCGGATGATTTCGGTATCGCGCGAGCTGTAACCCAATGCGCCCAAGACGGACAAAACCACGGGAAGCCATTTTAAGATTGTTTTGGTTTTCATAAGGTTGACGGTGGTTTGTTTGAGGTCGTCTGAAACTTTTCAGACGACCTTTGACCTTTGGGGGATGGTTGTATTAACCGAACAGCCTGTTTACATCAGAGGCTTTTTTGCGGTAAGGCAGGCGGATGTCGACGCGGAAAATGCCGTCGAGTTGGCGGCTTTGGATTTTGGCATCGTTGTCGTACATCAGCGTCAGGCGTTCTTTGAGGTTGTGCAATGCCATCGAGTTGCCTTTGTGCGGTTTGGCGTTTTCACTGCTTTCGGGCGGGGTGTACGGGTTTTCGATGCGGATGTAGATGGATGATTTGTTGAGCTTGGTAAACACGGTAATCATGCCGGGGCGGTGGGTCGATTCGACGCCGTGGAAGACCGCGTTTTCCAAAAGGGGTTGGAGCAGGAGGTGCGGCGTTTCCGCGTCATCGGGCGCCTGGTGCTGCCACATTACCTGCACGCGCATATGGCCCATGCGGATTTGTTCGATGGCGATGTATTCCTGCGCCCATTCGATTTCCTGTCCTAAAGTGCTGCTTTGGCTGCCGTCGCGCAGTTGGGCACGGAAGAGGTTGGCGAGGTTCTCCAGCAGGGTTTCCGCATCATACGGGCGCAGGCGGATGAGGCTGATTGCGGCGTTGAGGCTGTTGAACAGGAAATGCGGGCGGATGCGGGCGGTCAGCGCGCTGAGGCGGGCTTCGGAAATCGAAGGCGCAAGGCCGTTCCGGCGCGAAGCTTCGTAATACATCAGCCCAAGCAGGAAAAGGTTGAACAGGAAGAAATGTTGCGAGAGCGTTCTGCCGTGTGTTTTCAGAATGAAGAAATCGACGATTGCAAATATCGATAAATTCAAAAAGTAGGTAATAATGACGCCGTAGGGCGATGTTTTGATGGCAGGGGTGAAGATATTGACGAAATAGGCTTTGACCAAAATCCCCAGCAATACGGGAAACACCCATTGGGAATGATGGTAAATCTCTGCGGAATAGGAGAGCGAAGAATCGCTGATCAAGGGGAGAAAGAACAGACTGCCCAAGACAATAATCAAAAGGCGCACGACTGTTGCCGAATTGCGCAGGTCCGGGACGGCGAATGTATTGTTGATTTGACGTATAATAGACATAAAATTTCCAACCGTTTTCTTTTAATGCGTTTATACGAGCCTTATTGGCTCTGTTATTTTATCTGAAGGACGAAACCATGAGTAAGGACAAAACCTGGTCGGGCCGTTTTAACGAGCCTGTTTCCGAGCTGGTGAAAAAATACACCGGTTCGATCGATTTCGACAAACGGCTTGCCGAGTGGGACATTCAGGGTTCGCTGGCTCACGCGCAAATGCTTGTTCAATCAGGTGTTTTGAGTGAAGAAGATTTGGCGGCGATTCGTCAGGGAATGGCGGAGATTATAGCAGAAATCAAGGACGGTACTATTTCTTGGTCGCTGGATTTGGAAGACGTCCACATGAACATCGAACGCCGCCTGACCGAAAAAATCGGCGATGCCGGCAAACGCCTGCATACCGGCCGCAGCCGCAACGACCAAGTCGCCACCGACATCCGCCTATGGTTGCGCGACCAGATTACCGTCATTCAAGACCTGATTTGGAGCCTGCAAACGTCCTTGGTCGATTTGGCAGAACAAAACGCCGAAACCGTCATGCCCGGTTTCACCCATCTGCAAGTCGCCCAGCCCGTCAGCTTCGGACACCATATGCTCGCCTACGTCGAAATGCTCGGACGCGATTTCGAGCGCATGACCGACTGTCGCAAACGCGTCAACCGTATGCCGCTCGGCGCCGCCGCCCTTGCCGGTACGACTTATCCGATTCAGCGCGAAATCACCGCCGAATTGCTGGGCTTTGAACAAATCTGCCAAAACTCGCTTGATGCCGTATCCGACCGCGATTTTGCCGTCGAGTTCACCGCCGCCGCCTCGCTGATTATGGTTCACCTGAGCCGCTTGTCCGAAGAATTGATTTTGTGGATGAGTCCGCGTTTTGGCTTTATCGACATTGCCGACCGTTTCTGCACAGGTTCGTCTATCATGCCGCAGAAGAAAAATCCCGATGTGCCCGAACTCGTGCGCGGCAAATCCGGCCGTGTCATCGGACACCTTATCGGCCTGATTACCCTGATGAAATCTCAGCCTTTGGCATACAACAAAGACAATCAGGAAGACAAAGAACCGCTGTTTGACACCGCCGACACACTCATCGACACCCTGCGGATTTACGCTGACATGATGCGCGGCGTGACCGTCAAACCCGACAATATGCGCGCCGCCGTGATGCAGGGCTTCGCTACCGCCACCGATTTGGCGGATTATTTGGTGAAAAAAGGCATGCCTTTCCGCGACAGCCACGAAGTCGTCGCCCAAGCCGTGCGCCACGCCGACCAAGCAGGCGTTGATTTGAGCGAACTGCCGATCGAAGTTCTGCAAGGTTTCAGCAAGCTGATTTCAGACGACGTGTACGGCGTACTGACACCCGAAGGCAGCCTGAACGCGCGTAACCACTTGGGCGGCACCGCGCCGGAGCAAGTACGCTTCCAAGTGAAACGCTGGCGGAAATTGTTGGCTTAAAGAGAAATAGATAGAAAGGTCGTCTGAAAACGGGAAACAGGGTTTCAGACGACCTTTTGATGTGTAAAGAGCCATTTATATCGGATTCAAAATATAGTGGATTAACTTTAAACCAGTACGGCATTGCCTCGCCTTAGCTCAAAGAGAACGATTCTCTAAGGTGCTGAAGCACCAAGT
>CAUSDA010000008.1:0-47345 GCA_963529965.1 uncultured Neisseria sp. | reverse complement strand
TACGGCAAGGCGAGGCAACGCCGTACTGGTTTAAAGTTAATCCACTATATTTCCGCTTCAATAATGCGGCGGAATTTCATCACGCAGGCTGTAAGGTTCGCGCTCTCCGTTTGCGCCTTTGTCCTGCATTTTCTGATAAAGCAGCCTTAACTGCGCCTGCTGCAAATCCAGCGTCTGCTGCATTTTCGCCACCGTATCGTTCAGGCTGCCGATTAAGTCTTCCTGAAGCGCGGTTTGGATTTCCAGCTCGGTGATGCGGTGTTCCAATTCGTCCATTTCGCTCATTTACAGCACCATCGCGGCAATCCAGCCCGCAATCATCAGCGGGATATTGTAGTGGATAAAGGTTGGGATGACGGAGTCGCGGATGTGGTCGTGTTGTCCGTCGGCGTTCAAACCCATGGTCGGGCCGAGCGTCGAGTCGGACGCGGGCGAACCGGCGTCGCCCAATGCGCCCGCCGTACCGACGATGGCGACGGTTGCCAGCGGCGAGAAGCCGAGGCTGATACACAGCGGCACATAAATCGCGGTAATAATCGGCAAGGTGGAGAAAGAAGAGCCGATACCCATGGTGACCAACAATCCGACAAACAACATGGCAAATGCCGCCATGCCTTTATTGCCGCCGAAAAGTTGCATACTGTGTTCGACCAGCGGTTTGATTTCGCCTGTCGCGGTCATGACTGCCGCAAAACCTTGCGCCGCAATCATGATGAAACCGACCATCGCCATCATTTTGATGCCTTCGCCGAACACATCACTGGCAGCGTCTCGGTTCATCACGCCGAGCATCATAAAGACGGCAAAACCCAGCATCGCGCCCAACACCAGCGAATCTTCATACATCAACTGAATCGCAAAGCACACGCCGATTGCCACCGCCGCCACCAGACTGCGGTAAGCCGAAGGCTGGGGCTGTTCGGATGCTTCGCGGTTGTCCTCGGTATCAACGGTATTGGTTTGATAAGAACGCGGTTTGCGGTAATGGATAAACGCCAAAATCAGCCCCGAAACCATGCCCAAAGCAGGAATCGCCATCGCGTGCATGACGCTGATGTCTTTTACGTCCCCGCCCGCAGATTTGATGTTGCCCAAGAGAATGTCGTTTAAGAAAATCGCGCCGAAGCCGAAGGGTAGGAACATATAAGTCGTGACCAATCCGAACGTAATCACGCAAGTAATCAATCGGCGATCAACTTTCAAACGGTTAAACACCAGCAAAAGCGGCGGAATAATCATCGGAATAAACGCGATATGGATAGGTACGACGTTTTGACTCATGATGCCCATCGCCAAAATAATCAGCAACAGCGTCCATTTCACCGAACTTTCGCCTTTCGCGGCATCCTGACTGTTGTTGAGTTTGCGGATAATGCCGCCCGCAAGCTGCTGCGGCAGCCCCGAATAGGTAATCGCCATCGCGAACGCACCGAGCATCGCATAAGACAAAGAAATCCGCGCGCCGCCCTTCAAGCCTTCGTTAAACACGGGAATAATCCCCGACTGCGTTACATTGCCCGCCGTATCCACGATGTTTTCCAGCGGCATTCCCGCCACCAGTCCGCCGACGAACGCACCGACAGTCAGGCTCAATACGACGTGTACCCGCGATAGCGACAACACGAGCATAACGATTACTGCAACCACTACGGCATTCATGCCTTTTCTCCGTTTCAGACGACCCTCAGACCATCCGTTCACATATTAAAAAGAAACATCATAACCTAACATGATTTAACGGGCTAGGGCAAGCCGATTATTCATGCAAATGAATAGGATGGAATGTGCAGACAGCCGATTCAGACGACCTCAAGCATATTTGATTTTACCTAAAGCCATAGAACCACCCCCATCCTGACCTTCTCCCGCCGGACGGGGGGAGGGCTAAGTTGCCGTTGCAGTAAACCGTAGCGTGGGCTTTGCCCACGATATGAGTGAAAACGTGATCATCCAATTCAGATTGTCAGAAGATAGATTTCGTGGACAAAGCCCACGCTACAAACTGGCGTGGATTAAATAAAAGGTCGTCTGAAAACTCGACTTTCAAGTTTTCAGACGACCTCGTTTTTACCTGCAACCCGCCCCCTCTCTCGTCTGGCGGGAGAAGGTCGGGGAGAGGGTGGTTCTACGGGGCAAACGAATTTGATTTTAGAGTGGATTAAATTTAAATCAGGACAAGGCGACGAAGCCGCAGACGGTACAGATAGTACGGCAAGGCGAGGTAACGCTGTACTGGTTTAAAGTTAATCCACTATATTTAAACTCACAAAGCCACCCCATCCTAACCTTCCCCCGCCAGACGGGGGAAGGGATAAGTTACCGTTGAAGCAATCCGTAGCGTGGACTTTGCCCGCGAAATCTGCCATAAGCGGTCCAAGCGTTCCGGTTCAATCTCAAGAAAACCGTAAGGCATGATGCAGCTTAGTCCGCTGCCTGTCAGGTCAGTACGGAAACTTGATTGCGCTTTTTATCTATTCGACTAGAACGAGAATAAATGCCGTATAATCAAGCCCCAAGTTTCCCCAGCCTTGAAGGTCGTCTGAAAACCATGCACTCAACTTACGCTACCGTACAGCGCGATTTGCTCGAAGCCAATCACCTTTCCCCTGAGCTGCTCGCCAAAAGCCTGAGCATCATCGGCGCGCATCACGTCGATTACGCCGACATCTACTGCCAGCGCACTGCTTTTGAAAGCTGGCATTTGGAAGAGGGCATCGTCAAATCGGGCAGTTTCCAAATCGATCAGGGGGTGGGCGTGCGCGCTGTTTCGGGCGAAAAAACTGCTTTTGCCTATGCGGACAGTTTGTGTATCGATTCGATCAACCGTTCCGCCCAAGCCGTCCGCGTCATCGGCGCGGCAGGCGGCGAAGCTTCTGTCAAAGTGCCGTCCGCCGCATACGGCAAATCCGTCCATGCGGTGCTGAATCCCATTATCGGTCTCGATTCCGCCGCCAAAGTTGCTTTATTGAACAAAGTGGAAACGCTTGCCAAAGCCGCCGATCCGCGCATCGTGCAAGTGATGGCGGGGCTGACCTGCGAATACGACATGATTTACATCGCCCGCCTCGACGGCAGACACGCCGCCGACATCCGTCCGATGGTGCGCCTGAATGTTACCGTCATCGCCAAACAGGGCGACCGGCGCGAACAGGGCAGCGCGGGCGGCGGCGGTCGCTACGACTTGGCTTATTTTGATGAAACTTTGGTGCGGCAGTTTGTCGATTCCGCGGTCAAACAAGCCTTGATTAATCTCGAATCCCGCCCTGCACCCGCAGGCGAAATGACCGTTGTTTTGGGCAACGGCTGGCCGGGCGTGTTGCTGCATGAAGCCGTCGGACACGGTTTGGAAGGCGATTTCAACCGCAAAGAAACCAGCGTCTTTTCAGGCAGAATCGGCGAGCGCGTTGCCGCCAAAGGCGTTACCGTCGTTGACCAAGGAGACATTGCCGACAGACGCGGTTCGCTCAATATCGACGATGAAGGCAACGAAACACGCCGCACCGTATTGATTGAAGACGGCATCTTGGTTGGCTATATGCAGGACGAAACCAACGCTCGCCTGATGGGTACGCAATCCACCGGCAACGGCCGCCGCGAAAGCTACGCCTCCGCCCCTATGCCGCGCATGACTAATACCTTTATGGAAAACGGCGGCTACGAACCCGACGAAATCATCGCGTCCATCGATAAAGGCATTTACGCCGTCAATTTCGGCGGCGGACAGGTGGACATCACCAGCGGCAAATTCGTCTTCAGCGCATCCGAAGCGTGGTGGGTCGAAGGCGGCAAACTGCAATATCCCGTCAAAGGCGCGACCATCATCGGCAACGGTCCTGAAGTGTTGAAACATGTTTCCATGATAGGCAACGATACCGCGTTGGACAGCGGTGTCGGCGTGTGCGGCAAAGACGGGCAAAGCGTTCCTGTCGGCGTCGGACAACCAACCCTGCGGATTGATTCGGGACTGACCGTCGGCGGTAGCGAGATTTAAGGCAAGTATAGTGGATTAACTTTAAACCAGTACGGCGTTGCCTCGCCTTAGCTCAAAGAGAACGATTCTCTAAGGTGCTGAAGCACCAAGTGAATCGGTTCCGTACTATCTGTACTGTCTGCGGCTTCGTCGCCTTGTCCTGATTTAAATTTAATCCACTATAAAAATAAAACGTCGTCTGAATGGGGTTTTCAGACGACGTTTCGTATTAGATGGTAGGCTTATCGATTGGAAACTGTTGAGTCCTTACCCTGCTCAAGTTCGCAGGAAGCCATGTTTTAAGGCATTAAAGCACAAGTTTATCTGATCGAACGTTCTACGCAATCTTCGGTTTATCCATCTGCTGAGACACAAAAAACAAGCCGCCGAAAGAAATCGGCGGCTTGTTGAATATCATCACAATTGAAAGCTCTGTGCATGATTTCATCGATGCCCGGTATTCAATGCGCTTTACTCTTGGACAAAAGTAACGCCGTGAAGATGGGAATTGAGGATGGCGGTCCGTAAGGCAGTCAATGCTTTGGGGCGGACGAAGTTCCGACGGTATGCCAAAACGACGCGGCGGTGCGGTACGGAGCCTGAAAACGGGATGATGCTGAACAGCAAATGGTCGTTTTCAGTCAGTGCGGTAGCGGGCATGACGCTGATGGCGAGACCGCTGGCAACCATGTGGCGGATGGTGTTGATGGAGCTGCCTTGCAGGGTGTTGGTCAGGCCTTGGATTTTCTGCTTGGCGGCAAGCTCGGAGCAGCTTGATAAGACCTGATCGCGCATACAGTTGCCTTCCGTCAGCAACAAGACCTGCTCTTCGCTCAACATCTGCGGGGTGACGGCATCGAGTTCTTCGAAATGGTGTCCTTTGGGGACGATGACGAAGAAAGGCTCGTCATACAGCGGCTCGGTGACGATGCCCGGCTCTTGGAAGGGTTCTGCGACTACGATGGCATCGACGTCGCCGCGTTTGAGCGATTCGGTCAGGATGTGCGTGTAGTTTTCTTCAAGCATCAGGGGCATTTTCGGCGCGGTTTCGCGCAGGGAAATGATGAGCTTGGGCAGAAGGTAAGGGGCGACGGTAAAAATCAGACCGAGTTTGAATGCGCCTTCCAATTCGTTTTGCTCTTCGCTGGCAAGGTGCTTGATCAGCTCGGCTTCTTCCAACACGCGGCGGGCTTGGGCAACGATGCGCTCGCCCGCTTCGGTGGTGATGATGTCGTTGCTGCTGCGGTCAAACAGGGATACCGACAGCTCTTCCTCCAGCTTTTTGATGGCGATGGAAAGGGTGGGCTGGCTGACAAAGCAGCGGCGCGCGGCACGTCCGAAATGACGTTCCTGCGCGACGGCTACGATGTAACGCAATTCGGTCAAGGTCATGTGTTAAGCCTTTTTCTGTTCCGTTTTTTGTTCAGGCAGGGTGATGTTCAATTCGAGAACGTCCATACCGTCCTGCTTTTCTTGGGAAATGCGGATGTCGTCCAAGGAAACGTTGACGTATTTGGACAATACTTCCAGCAATTCTTTGCGCAGGGTCGGCAGGTAATCGGGCGCTTGACCTTCTTGCGCGCGCTCTTGGGCAATGATGATTTGCAGGCGGTCGCGTGCAACGGCGGCGGTTTTCGGTTTTCTGCCGAACAACATATCCATTAATGACATGACTTAGCCTCCGAACAGCCGTTTGAAGAAGCCTTTTTTCTCGGCTTCGAGGAAACGCATTTCACGGTTTTCACCCAAGAGGCGCGCGATAACGTCTTTGTAGGCTTCTGCGGCAGTTGCGCTGTCTTGGTGGATGACGGGTTCGCCGGCATTGGACGCTTGCAGGACGTTTTGCGATTCGGGAATGACGCCGATGAGCGGGATGCGCAAGATGTCGCAAATATCTTGTACGGACAGCATTTCGCCTTTGTTGACGCGCTCGGGCGAGTAGCGGGTAATCAGCAGGTGTTCTTTGACCGTGCCGCCTTGTTCGGCTTTGCGGGATTTGCTTTGCAGGATGCCCAAGATGCGGTCGGAGTCGCGGACGCTGGATACTTCGGGGTTGGTGGTGACGATGGCTTCGTCGGCGAAGTAGAGCGCCATCAATGCGCCTTGTTCGATACCGGCGGGGGAGTCGCAGATGATGTATTCGAATCCCATTTTGTCACTGCTCAATTCCTGCATGACTTTCTCAACGCCTTCACGGGTCAGCGCGTCTTTGTCGCGGGTTTGCGATGCGGGCAGGATGAAGAGGTTTTCGCAGTTTTTGTCTTTAATCAGGGCCTGGGTGAGCGTGGCTTCGCCTTGGATAACGTTAACCAGGTCGTAAACGACGCGTCGTTCGCAACCCATAATCAGGTCGAGGTTGCGCAAGCCGACGTCAAAGTCGATGACGGCTGTTTTGTGGCCGCGCAGAGCCAGTCCGGTTGCGATACTGGCGCTGGTCGTGGTTTTGCCTACGCCGCCTTTGCCTGAAGTTACTACGATGATTTTTGTCACGATGTTTCCTTTATCAAATGCTTGGAATGGTTAATCTGTGTCGATTGCGCTGATAACCAGGCGGTTGTCTTGCAATGAAACCTGTACGGCTTTTTTGTGCAGGTGGTCGGGCAGGTCTTGTTCGAAATTGCGGTAGATGCCCGCTACGGAGACCAGTTCCGCCTGCATGGAGTGGATGAAGATGCGCGCGTTGGTGTTGCCTTTCGCGCCTGCCAGAGCCCTGCCGCGCATGGGCGCATAAATATGAATGTTTCCGTCGGCAATGAGTTCCGCACCTTGGCTGACGATGCCGGTCACGATAAGGTCGCCGTTTTCCGCGTAAACCTGTTGTCCGGTGCGGACGGGGGTGCTGATGAGGACGGTCGGATTGCTGATGACCGTTGCCTGAACGGGTGCAGGCTCTTGGTTGATTTTGGGCTGTTGCGGCTCGGATTTGTCGCTACGGCTGAAAACCAAATGGTAACGTGCTGCGAAGGATGCCCAATATTCGCTTTCGTGGCGCAGCCCCAGAATCTGCATGCCGTAACGGGCGAAAAGGGAAATCATGGAACCGATGTCCAATGACTCGGGATGGTCAAAATCCTGCACATCCAAAACGAAGGGGACGACATCCAATTCTTGGTATTGACCGGCACGTTGGCGCAAAAATTCTTCCAGCTCGGTCAAGTCTGCGGTATGCAGGTGAATAGCCAGCACGTCAAGCCGGGCTGACTTTATGTCGAAGGCGGGTTTCATAATAGTGAGTAAATCATAAAATTTTTTAATTGTATAAGTTTACCGTGTAAATCTTGGCTATTCAATCCGTTTGGGCCGTCTGAAGTGAAATTTCCTGTATCTATCGGGTTGAAATTACGGTTGGAACGCGATTGCAAGCCGATTGCAAGGTTTTGTCATGAAATGACGTTATCTTTAAAGTTGTTTGAAGTGGCGTAAAAGCGACAACAGGTCGTCTGAAATCCGGAGCAGGCTCTGAATCTGAACGATCCGTCAACGGGAGGAACAGATTTTTTTTATAAAGGACGGTCGGGCATTGAAGGAATAAATGGTGAGATTTGGAGGTTTTTCAGGGTTGGGTGAGACGATTTGAGCCGCTAAGGTCGTCTGAAAATGCGGACACCGGTTTCAGACGACCTTTTATAGTGGATTAAAATAAAAATGAGACAAGGCGGCAACGCCCGCCGTGTACGGGTAGTACATAAGGGCGTTGGCAACGCCGTATCATTGCAATTTTAATCCACTATACTTTTCCGCTTTCTTTGCACATTCTTTGTCTAACTTGACATTTCCTTGCCGCCGCAACACCATAAAGGCAGATTCGGCAGCCGGTTCGAGCCTGCCGTCGTGTTTTTTATCAACCGAAAGGCTATCCACGATGACACAATCCACCCACGATCCTTACGCGGATTACCGCGAGCTGACGCTTCGGGGCATGATACTCGGTGCGCTGATTACCGTGATCTTTACCGCGTCGAACGTTTACCTCGGCTTGAAGGTCGGTCTGACCTTTGCTTCGTCGATTCCGGCGGCGGTGATTTCGATGGCGGTTTTGAAGTTTTTCAAAGGCAGCAATATTTTGGAAAACAATATGGTGCAGACGCAGGCTTCGGCGGCGGGTACTTTGTCGAGCATTATTTTTGTCCTGCCCGGTTTGCTGATGGCGGGCTACTGGAGCGGTTTCCCGTTTTGGCAGACTGCGCTGTTGTGTATGGCGGGCGGGATTTTGGGGGTGATTTTCACCATTCCGCTGCGTTACGCGATGGTGGTGAAAAGCGAGTTGCCTTATCCCGAAGGCGTGGCGGCGGCGGAGATTTTGAAAGTCGGCAGCCACGAGGAAGAGGAAGGTCGTCAGGGCGGCAGCGGCATTAAAGAGCTGGCGGCAGGCGGCGCGTTGGCGGGCTTTATGAGCTTTTGTTCCAACGGTTTGCGCGTGATTGCCGACAGCGCGAGTTATTGGTTTAAAAGCGGCACGGCGATTTTCCAACTGCCGATGGGCTTTTCGCTGGCATTGTTGGGCGCGGGCTATCTGGTCGGACTGACGGGCGGTATCGCCATCCTGTTGGGCATTTCGATTGCTTGGGGTATTGCCGTGCCGTATTTTTCATCGCACATTCCGCAGCCTTCCGATATGGAAATGGCGGCGTTTGCGATGAAGCTGTGGAAGGAAAAAGTACGCTTTATCGGCGCGGGTACCATCGGTATCGCGGCGGTTTGGACGCTTTTGATGCTGCTCAAGCCGATGCTGGAAGGCCTGAAAATGTCGTTCAAGAGTTTCGGCGGCGGCGCGCCTGCGGCGGAACGTACAGAACAGGATTTGTCGCCTAAGACCATGATTTTCTGGGTATTGTCCATGATGCTGATTTTGGGCGTATCGTTTTATCACTTTATCGGCGATTCGCACATTACGGGCGGCATGGCTTGGCTTTTGGTGGTCGTTTGCACGCTTTTGGCTTCCGTCATCGGCTTTTTGGTCGCCGCCGCCTGCGGTTATATGGCAGGTTTGGTCGGCTCGTCTTCCAGCCCGATTTCCGGCGTGGGCATCGTTTCCATCGTCATCATTTCGCTGGTGTTGTTGGTCGTGGGCGAATCCGGCGGCTTGATGGCGGATGAAGCCAACCGCAAATTCTTGCTGGCGCTGACCTTGTTCTGCGGCTCGGCAGTGATCTGCGTGGCTTCGATTTCCAACGACAACCTGCAAGACTTGAAAACCGGCTACCTGCTCAAAGCAACGCCGTGGAGGCAACAGATTGCACTGATTATCGGCTGTATCGTCGGCGCATTCGTCATCTCGCCCGTGTTGGAACTGCTCTACGAAGCCTACGGCTTTACCGGCGCCATGCCGCGCGAAGGCATGGACGCGGCACAGGCTTTGGCGGCTCCCCAAGCGACTTTGATGACGACCATCGCCTCGGGCATTTTCGCCCACAACCTCGAATGGGCGTACATCTTCACCGGCATCGCGATCGGCGCGGTGTTGATTGTCGTTGATTTGGTGTTGAAAAAATCGTCCGGCGGCAAACGCGCACTGCCCGTCCTCGCAGTCGGCATGGGCATCTACCTGCCGCCGTCCGTCACTATGCCCATCGTGATCGGCGCAGTGTTGGCGGCGGTGTTGAAACACATCATCGGCAAGAAAGCGGAAAACCGTGAAGGTCGTCTGAAAAACGCCGAACGCATCGGAACCTTGTTCTCCGCCGGTTTGATTGTCGGCGAAAGCCTGGTCGGCGTAGTGATGGCATTTATCATCGCCTTCTCCGTGACCAATGGCGGCTCCGACGCCCCGCTCGCGCTGGGTCTGGAAAACTGGGAAACCACTGCATCCTGGCTGGGACTGGCATTTTTCATCACAGGCATGGTGTTCTTCGCCCAACGCGTGTTGAAAGCAGGACGCGTCAAGTAAGTCAGGTTTGAAAATAAAGAGGTCGTCTGAAAACTTGGGATTCAGGTTTTCAGACGACCTTGTTTTTATCTGCGGCCTTCCCCCTCTGGACGGGAGAAGGGATAAGTTGCCGTTGCAGTAAACCGTAGCGTGGGCTTTGCTCACGAAATCTGCTATTTAACCATCTAAATTGGGCGGTTATCCTTACATTCATATCGTGGGCAAAGCCCACGCTACGGGTTCGGTTTGCCCCAAGTATGCATCGATTCAATAAGAAGGTCGTCTGAAACCTTGAATTTCAAGTTTTCAGACGACCTCTTTTTAACCTGTAACCTACCCCCTCTCCCGTCTGGCGGGAGAGGGCTGGGGAGAGGGTGGCTCTGCGGGCTACACGAATTTGATTTTACCTAAATCCACAAAGCCACCTCCATCCTAACCTTCCCCCGCCGGACGGGGGAAGGAACAGATTGCCGTTGCAGCAATCCGTAGCGTGGGCTTTGCCCACGATATGAATGCCAAAATGAAAGCACATTCGGCTATTGTCTGATTTTGATTACTTAAATGATGGATTTCGCGGGCAAAGCCCACGCTACTTGAGTTATCCAAAATCTGTATTGATTGAATACACGGGTCGTCTGAAAACGGGTATGAACGGGTTTGTTTCTTTAAAACCCGAATCTTAAAGTTTCAGACGACCTCGTTTTTATCCGAAAACCGCCCCCTCTCCCGTCTGGCGGGAGAGGGCTGGGGAGAGGGTGGTTCTACGGGGCAAACGAATTTGATTTTACCCAAAGCCATAGAACCACCACCATCCTAATCTTCCCCCGCCGGACGGGGGAAGGGACAAGTTGCCGTTGAAGCAACCCGTAGCGTGGGCTTTGCCCACGAGATGAATACACGGAAACAGATAACTGATTCAGATTATTAAACGGCAGATTTCGCGGACAAAGCCCACGCTACGGGTTCGGTTTGCTCCGAGCATGTATCGATTCAATAAAAGGTCGTCTGAAAACCCAAACTTCAAGTTTTCAGACGACCTTTTGTACCATGACAAGATAGTCGGCTTATGCTGCTGAATTTTGATGAATCAGGCAGCCCATGTACAGATTGCCGTCTTTCTGCCAGCCGAACAATTGGTTTTGCTGGTCGCTGTTTTCAGCCATCAAGCCCAAAGTCAGCCAGTGGCTTTCTCGCGGAAGCTGACCTGTATAGGGTTCGGGCGTGTGTATCAGGGGCAGGTCGAAATTATCGTTCCAGCTGACGCCTGCTTGGCGAAGTTTGCCGACGTATTGTTGCGTATCTTTAGGTGGCGCGGTAAACCAGGCGGCATGGACGGTGCGGTTTTTCAAAGCGTAATCGGCGTAGTGTCCGAAAGATTTGTTTTGCGCTGTTTCGTCGGACAAGGAGATGGCAATCGGACGCTGCAAAACCGCTTTGACGGGCAATTTGTTCTGTTTGGCGGCATAAGGCGAGGCAAACACCAGCCAAGTTGCGTTTTCTGTAAACTCAGCATCTGAAGCGTCTTCGTTCAGCCATGCCGAAAAAATCACATGGATGCCTTCAAACTGGCGGTTTTCCACCCAATCGCCCATCAAACTTTCTCCATCGGACAACGGTTTGATAGTCGCGCGGACACCCGCCATTTCGGAGATTTCTTCAAATCTTTGCTGCCAGTTCAAATACGCTTCTTCGTCCGGCGCATCGATGTGTAGGGTCACAGGCTGCCGATACTCCGCCAATTCGCTCAATTTTTGGTAAAAATGTTCGGCAACGTAAGGATAGCCGCTGCGCCACAGGTCTTCGTCTTCATCACGCGGAAACAGAAAAAGATCGGCATTTCGTCCGCCTGAGGCTTGGGTAATGACGTCCGGCAGCGACAAGGGTTCGGGCAGGATGGTATGCGAATCGACCAATACGATGCTTCTTTGCGCCCAATCCGTCCATTTTTTGCGGATATTCGATTTTTCGGTTTCCCAAGCATCTGCCGCCGCGCTGCGGTTCATCGACAAGATAAAGCGGTACAGCAAAGCCGCGCCCCAAACGCCAACCGGTATCAACAGATAAAACGGGCTGATTTTCAGCCACAACACAACAATCAACGCCGCAATGAAAAGCAAAGCCAATACCGTCAGCCATACCCAAGGGGTATTCCACTTGCTGTTTTTGCGGGCGACGATGGTATCGGGGATATCAGGAATAGACCAGTACATAATCTTCAGATATTGATTTGAAATAAATGGAATGAGTATAACAGCAAAAAAGCCAAATGTTTTTCCAAACTTGATTTCAGGTATTTTTTCCAACCAAACGGATTGACCGAAAACCCCTGTCCGATGTTTTTCAGACGACCTTTTGAGCCGGATAGAAAAAAACACCGACATCGCGTAAAATATGCGCAAATTTTGTGATTCAATCAGGTCGTCTGAAACAGATTGCGCCTGATTTATTTTTCCGGAAAACACCATGAGCGAACAAAACAATCCGCAAACCGAGCCGCAGTTGGACGAAAACCAAATCATCGCCCTGCGCCGCGAAAAACTGCACAACATCCGCCAACAGCGCATTGCCTATCCCAACGACTTCAAGCGAGACAGCTTTGCCGCCGATTTGCACGCCCAATACGGCGAAATCAGCAAAGAAGAACTCGACCCGCAAGCCGTTCCCGTCAAAATTGCCGGCCGCATGATGCTCAAACGCCAAATGGGCAAGGCGAGCTTCGCCACCATCCAAGACGTGACCGGCCAAATCCAGCTTTATCTGAACAACAAAGGCGTGAGTCAGGAAGTTTTGGACGATTTCAACCATTGGGACTTGGGCGACATCGTCGGCGCGGAAGGCACTTTGTTCAAAACCAACCACGGCGAATTGACCGTGCGCGTGTCCGACATCCGCCTGCTGTCCAAATCCCTGCGCCCGCTGCCCGACAAACACAAAGGCTTGAGCGATCAGGAAACCAAATACCGCCAACGCTACGTCGATTTGATTGCCAACGAAGAATCGCGCAATACGTTTATCAAACGCAGCCAAATCATCCAATCCGTGCGCAATTTCATGGTGAACGAGCATTATCTCGAAGTCGAAACCCCGATGATGCACCCGATTCCCGGCGGCGCAACGGCGAAACCGTTCGTGACCCATCACAACGCCTTGGACATCCCGCTCTACCTGCGCATCGCCCCCGAGCTGTATCTGAAACGCTTGGTAGTCGGCGGTTTGGAGCGCGTGTTTGAAATCAACCGCAGCTTCCGCAACGAAGGCATGTCCGTGCGCCACAACCCCGAATTCACCATGATTGAATTCTACGAAGCCTTCTCCGACTACGAACGCATGATGCAGATGGCGGAAGACATCATCCGCAACGCATCGCGCACGGTAAACGGCACGGCGAAAATCAGCTACAACGGTAAAGAAGTCGATTTGGAAAGCCCGTTTGAGCGCCTGACCATTCTCGAAGCCATCAAAAAATACAATCCGCACTACACCGACGAGCAGTTGAACGATGCGGAGTGGCTGAAAAAAGAAATCGTCAAACACGGCGAAAGCCTGCCGCCGTCCCCCGGCATCGGCAGCCTGCAACTTGCCCTGTTTGAAGGTTGTGCCGAGGGCAAACTGTGGAACCCGACCTTCATCGTCGATTACCCGGTCGAAGTTTCCCCATTGGCACGCGCTTCGGATACGAAACAAGGTCTGACCGAGCGTTTCGAATTGTTCGTTGTCGGCCGCGAACTGGCAAACGGCTATTCCGAGTTGAACGACCCCGAAGATCAAGCCGAACGCTTCAAAGCGCAAGTGGCGCAAAAAGACGCGGGCGACGACGAAGCCATGCACTACGATGCCGACTACATCCGCGCGATGGAATTCGGTCTGCCGCCGACAGGCGGTTGCGGCATCGGCATCGACCGCTTGGTGATGCTGCTGACCGATTCGCAAACCATCCGCGACGTGATTTTGTTCCCGCAGATGCGTCCCGAATAAGGTAGGCAGATAATAAAGAAAAGGTCGTCTGAAAACCGGAAGATTGGTTTTCAGGCGACCTTAACATCTTTATTGGGTGGTATTTATACTCATTTTTTGGAACATTGTTTTTAATTCGCGGCATTTTCTACTGATGTTTTCCCCTTTCAATAGGATGGATGCTTCGTAGCTGTGGTGGTTATTTTCAGAATCTCGAACGGCAGAGAGCCAGTTGAATGAACCTTCGATTAAGACATAGTCTGCTTCGTTATTTTCAAAGATAACGGTTTTAGAATGAATGCCGTGTATTTCTCTGACAATAACCTTCCATTCAGTCAGTTTGTCTCTAGCTTTTTGTGCAGAGGGTTTCCATTGTCCGTATTCATGAGTAAAGCGACGGTCACAATAGACGATGACCTTTACGTTTCTGCTTGTTGCATCTTGGAAATTTTGTGCTAAAGGACTTACGGCATTAATGGAGAGAAACGGAGAAACAATCACGATTTCCTTTCCTGCTGCACATCTAGTAAGCGCAGCTTTTAAGATTTCATCATGTCTTTGTGAAGTATTGATGTGCTCGCAAAATGCATTATGGTAATAGAATATTTTTTTGTCACCATTATTCTGCTTACCCAAAAAATTATAAAGAAAACTGTTGTCCAATTCCGAATCGGGGTTCTCTGTCAGCCAGGCGTGCAGATTGCCTACAGGCGTATTGCGAGTTTGGCGCAACATATTCATATTGCCAAATAAGACAAAATAATCTTTAGCACGCGAAACCGCGACATTTAACATATTGTAGTTCCTGTTGAGGAAATACTGCGGGTTTCCTGGCGACAGGACGGTCGAAAACAGTACGACAAATCTTTCTGCTCCCTGTAGGGCATGAACGGTACCGACTGTAATTTCAGCGTAGTCTTTGTTGCGTTTTCTTAAGGCTGTTTTGATGGCGGCAACCTGCGGTTTGTATGGTGTGACGACAGCAATAATTTCTGCTAGAGAATTGTCTTCTCCGTTTTTGCCATATTTTTTGCAAAGTTCCTGTGCATGTCTGTGTATCCATTCGGCAATTGCTTCGGCTTCCAATCGGTTACAGTAACTTTTTCCAAAACGTTCGGAGTGGTAGTCGATATGGATATAGCATCGGCTGGTTTTGGTAAAGCTTAGGTTGGCAGAAGGTGTGTCGCCACGCATTGGTTTTAGGCTTCCTTTGTAGACATACTCGTTGCTGTAAGAAATCAGACTGTCCCGGCAGCGACGGTGTTCGGTAAGTAGTAGGCCGTTCATCACTATACCGTTTGAAGATTGTTTTCTATAGACGCAGGAATTTTGAGCCATTTTCATAATTGCTCCCGAACTGCTGAGCCGCCCTTGCGCACTATGAAAATTCCAGCATTCTTCGTCGCCTTTGAGGATGTATTGATATAGCACACCGTCCATTTCGGGAGTAACCGACCATACGGGTTCGATTTGTTCTGTATCACCAACAACCAAGGCAGTTTTTGCCAGTGAAAATGTTGGGACGGCAATATCAGGAGCAACTTGTCCTGCTTCATCGATAATCAGATAGTCGTATAAAGCATAATAAGGTTTGGCCTTTATCGCATTCTTACTGTCAAAATATTGGCTGTATTTTGGGGCAGAGTGGAAGGTGGAAATGAATAATGGTGTTAGGCAAGCGAAACGCTGCATATTGTTTTTGTAGGCTTGACTGCCAAATTCGGAATCATTTTTTTTCATTTTAGTAATTTTTTCCTGCCTATTCCGCAGATGTTCCAAATAATCTGCTTCCCGATAATGCAGTGCCAACCAAAATGCCTGATGGCGGTAGGAAATATCTAAACGAATGTTCAAGTCCGCGACAGCAGATAGGTTCCGGTATTCTCCTCCCGTTTTTTTATGCAAACTTTCCAGTTTGTCTGAGAATCTGCTATTCCATTCTGTGAGAAATGCGGCGTGTCCATCAATTGTTTTAGCGCATTCCACGTTCAAACGATTTAAGTTTTCTCGTTTATCTGACAGTTCCTGTTTTGTGCAGAAAAGCTGGGTCAGTTTTAAATTGGTTTTTGTGCAGATATTTGGATAATCCGACCAATTGGTAACTAGGTCGTCTGCAATGCTATACTGGGCTGCGAGACGTTGGAACAATGTTTTTCGGGAGTCTTTTGCTTTTGCTAAGAACGGCATCAGTTTGTAAAACCAGGGGAGATTTTTTCTTTGAAGACAGATATCATGTAAAAATGTTTTGTAGTTTGTTATAGCTGTATCTGTTTTTTCAGATAACCGTTTGAGGGAAAGATCAGCATCACTAAAACAGTTACCTCCATATTCGGTACAAAGCTGTGCCAAGTGTTTGGTCAGTTCGTCGGAAAGGGCAAGGTTGTCTATTGCTTCTCTTGTTTTATTACATAGGTAGGTAACCTTATTTTTTAGTAGGGATTTGGCTTCAGTGATATTTTTAGGTTTGTTTTCAAGATAATTTGCTGCTTTCTCGAGAAATGATTTCTCTAATTCATGCACGGGGGTTTTTTCATAATCGGCAAAAAAACCGGTTGTCTGATTTTTTTCTTTTAAGCCGTGCATGAGATAATTACTTTTATCTTGTCCGGACATATAAAGTCCCAGCGATGGGACATCCGGAAGCCAGCGTGAGGTCAGCAAATCGGATTCTTCAGGTAGAGAGAAACCGTTTAAAATATTCGTAATCGCTTGGTTATTGGTTGAACTGGCCAAAATTAGAGGCGGTGGCTCGTTATTCAATACACTCTGCACTGCCAGATTGGCAATAACTGACTGCAACAACGTGGTTTTGCCCGTTCCTGGTGGTCCATTTACTGCCAAAATATCCCCTGTTTGGCTGTCGGTAAATGCACGCAGAGCTATTCGTTGTGAAGTGGCAAGCGGAAATTCTCCGCTGAACTGCCCAATGTGATTGGTGTTGAACCAAACAGCATGATCGTCAGGGTAAGGCTGTTTTTCGGTTTGAGGACAAAGGAGCTTGTTTAAGAGTGGATGATTATTGGTAAGCTCGTCTTTGTCAGTCAAAAAATCATACAATTTTAAAATATTGTTGCTGAGATTACGTAAAGGCATCAGCTCTACGTAAACTGATTTTTCGGAAAAACTGTTAAATTCTTCAAATGATTTTTCTGATACTTCTTTGAAAACTCTTTCACATTTTTCCCAATATTCAGACCAAGAATTTGTATCAAATTTTTCTTGTTCTAACGCTTTAGTCGCATTTCTTTCTGAACCTATGGCATAAAAATTAGATGGATTTGGGGTCAAACAGTCCCGTATGAAAAAAGGTGTTTTAGGACGATTGTTCCAATTCATGGATATAGAAAGCCTACCTTCCCTGTCTATCAGCGCAGGAATCCAAAATAAGCAAATTGATTCATTTTTCTGTTGCTGCATTTCTACAGTAAGCGGAGATTGTGCCGGACATAGGAGAATTTCGATTTTTGAGGTGCTTTTCCCTTTTCCACTTTCCAACCATAGTTCATTAGCGAGGTTTTTTCCAATAGTGTCTATATCCTTGTAGCTTTCCACCTTAAAAGGGTTGTGTGAAATTTCTATGGGTCGGATATCTGAGTAAAGCAGGGTGCTTTTCCAATATCTCAGCCAGTTTTGTAGCATGGCGGTTTCTTTCTAATGAATACGCTAATTTTGAACGAAGTGGTTTAAGTTTAAACCAGTACCCTCGCCACCTTGCCTAATTTAGCCTTAATACGCTATATCGATAAATATGCTTCATAAGGAAACTGTCTCTTTCGGCAGGCAATATATAAGGTCGTCTGAAAGATAAGTCTTATTTTCAGACGACCTTTTGTTCAAGCTAAACCCGATTCAGATTCAGCCTCTGTTTTTCAACCGTCCATGCAACTCCTGCACGCTGTACACACCCAAGTGGTCGCGGCTTTTTGCGCCTTCGCTCATGGCTTCGCCGCCGGCGATGGTGGTGTATTGCGGTACACGTTGGGTGAGGGAGGTGCGGCGGATGCTGTGGCTGTCGGCGATGGATTGTGCCGAGCTGCTGACGGTGTTCACTACCAGCGCGATTTCGCCGTTTTTAATCGCGTCCACGATGTGCGGGCGGCCTTCCTGCACTTTGTTCACCGCTTGTACGATGATGCCGTGCTCTTTCAGGTATTCGGCGGTGCCGCGTGTGGCGCAGACGCCGTAGCCGAGGGCTTGGAAGTTTTGCGCGGTTTTGACGATGAGCGGTTTGTCTTCGTCGCGCACGGCGAGGAAGATTTTGCCGGTCGGATTCAGGCGTTCGCCTGCGCCGAGTTGGGCTTTGTAGTAGGCTTCACCGAAGCTTGCGCCCACGCCCATTACTTCGCCGGTGGAGCGCATTTCCGGGCCGAGGATGGTGTCCACGCCGGGGAATTTGATGAAGGGGAACACGGCTTCTTTAACGGCATAGAAATCGGGGACGACTTCTTTTTCCACGCCTTGCTCTTGCAGGGAAATGCCTGCCATGCAGCGCGCGCCGACTTTGGCGAGCGGTACGCCGGTGGCTTTGGAGACGAAGGGAACGGTGCGACTGGCGCGCGGGTTTACTTCCAACACGAACACCACGCCGTCCTGTACGGCAAACTGTACGTTCATCAGGCCGACCACACCCAGCGCGTACGCCATGGCTTTGGTTTGGCGGCGGATTTCGTCTTGGATTTCTTCGCTGAGCGAGTAGGGCGGCAGCGAGCAGCCGGAGTCGCCGGAGTGGATGCCCGCCTGTTCGACGTGCTGCATGATGCCGCCGATAACGACGTCTTTGCCGTCTGAGACGCAGTCCACATCGACTTCAATCGCGTTGTTCAGGAAGAAATCGAGCAACACGGGGCTGTCTTCGGATACCTGCACGGCTTCGCGCATGTATTTTTGCAGCTCTTCGGCGGAATGGACGACCTGCATGGCGCGGCCGCCGAGGACGTAAGACGGGCGCACGACCAGTGGATAGCCGATTTCTTCGGCTTTGACGAGCGCTTCTTCTTCGTTGTGGGCGATGCGGTTGGGCGGTTGGCGCAAGCCTAAGTCGTTCAACACTTTTTGGAAGCGTTCGCGGTCTTCGGCGGCGTCAATGCTGTCGGCGGATGTGCCGATGATGTTCACGCCGTTTTCAACCAGCGCGTTGGCGAGTTTGAGCGGGGTTTGGCCGCCGTAATGCACAATCACGCCCCACGGGTTTTCGGTACGGACGATTTCCAACACGTCTTCCAGCGTCAGCGGCTCGAAATACAGGCGATCGCTGGTGTCGAAGTCGGTAGATACGGTTTCGGGGTTGCAGTTGACCATGATGGTTTCAAAGCCCGATTCGCGCAGGGCGAGCGCGGCATGAACGCAGCAGTAGTCAAACTCGATGCCCTGACCGATGCGGTTCGGGCCGCCGCCGAGAATCATCACTTTTTTACGCTCGGAAGGACGCGCTTCGCATTCTTCTTCGTAAGTGGAATAGAGGTAGGCGGTTTCGGTGGCGAACTCGGCGGCGCAGGTATCGACGCGTTTATAGACAGGATGCAGGTTCAGCGCATAGCGGTGTTCGCGCACTTCTTTTTCTTTTACGCCCAAAAGCTGCGCGATGCGTTTGTCGGAGAAGCCTTTGCGTTTCAGACGACGTAAGGCGGCAAAATCCAAATCTTGCAGGCAGCCTGCACTTACCTGCTGCTCTTCTTTCACCAAGTCTTCGATTTGCGCCAAGAACCAAGGGTCGATGGCGCAGATTTCGTGGATTTCTTCCAGCGTGAAGCCCGCGCGGAACGCGTCTGCCACAAACAGCATGCGTTCGGGGCCGGGGTTGGCCAGTTCGCGGCGGATTTCCGCTTTGTCTTCGCTGCGCGGATTGAAGCCGCACAAGCCCGTTTCCAAGCCGCGCAGGGCTTTTTGGAAGCTTTCCTGAATCGTGCGGCCCATCGCCATCACTTCGCCCACCGATTTCATCTGCGTGGTCAGGCGGTCGTCTGCAGCGGGGAATTTTTCAAACGCAAAACGCGGGATTTTGGTTACCACATAGTCGATGGAAGGCTCGAACGACGCAGGCGTGCGGCCGCCGGTGATGTCGTTGCGCAACTCGTCCAGCGTAAAGCCGACCGCCAGTTTCGCCGCCACTTTCGCAATCGGGAAACCCGTCGCTTTGGAAGCCAGCGCGGACGAACGGCTCACGCGCGGGTTCATTTCAATCACAATCATCTCGCCGTTTTCAGGGTTCACCGCAAACTGCACGTTCGAGCCGCCCGTATCCACACCGATTTCGCGCAATACCGCTAAGCTTGCATTGCGCATGATTTGGTATTCCTTGTCCGTCAGCGTTTGCGCCGGCGCAACCGTAATCGAGTCGCCCGTATGCACGCCCATCGGGTCGAAGTTTTCAATCGAACAAATGATGATGCAGTTGTCGTTCTTATCGCGCACCACCTCCATCTCGTACTCTTTCCAGCCGAGGACGGACTGCTCAATCAGCAGCTCATGCGTGGGCGATGCATCGAAACCGCGTTCGCAAATCGCCAAAAACTCATCTTTATTGTAGGCAATGCCGCCGCCCGAACCACCCATCGTGAAAGACGGGCGAATCAGCGTCGGGAAGCCGACCTGCTCTTGCGCCGCCAAGGCTTCGTTCATCGTGTGGCAGACAAAAGATTTCGGGCAGGAGAGGCCGATTTTCTCCATCGCCTCCTTAAAGCGGCCGCGGTCTTCCGCCTTGTCGATCGCGTCTTCCGTTGCGCCGATTAACTCGACATTGTATTTCGCCAGCACGCCGTTGCGCGCCAAATCCAGCGCACAGTTCAGCGCGGTCTGGCCGCCCATCGTGGGCAGAATCGCATCGGGCCGCTCCTTGGCGATAATTTTCTCCACCGTCTGCCACATAATCGGCTCGATGTAGGTAACATCCGCCATTTCAGGGTCGGTCATGATCGTGGCGGGGTTGGAATTCACCAGAATGACTTTATAGCCTTCTTCACGCAAAGCCTTGCAGGCCTGTGCGCCCGAATAGTCAAATTCGCAGGCCTGACCGATAACGATAGGGCCGGCGCCGATGATAAGGATGGATTTTAGGTCGGTACGTTTGGGCATGGTGGGTCTTTCTATATATTAAACTAACTTGTTAAAAATCATAAAAAACTATGAAATATACTATTATTCTATCTTTGGGAATGGAAATTCATTATTTCTGCTCCTAAAAACCCACCAAATAAAATGTAAAGAGTGGAAAACTCTTTTTTTATTTCTATATATCGAGGGATAGTTTCATTGAAGAAAACAAGTAACAAAACAAATAAACAATATAATATTGCAGAAAATAAAAGCTTTAAAGGAGTTTTGTCATATGTATATTTTTTTACAGGAAGAACCACCCCACAATCATCACTTTTATGATTTAAATTTACGAGTTTTCCTGAATTTTTCATTTTCTTTTTCGTAATCTCGCTTAGTATGTAAGGTAATGCTTTATAGTATAAAAAATAGAGTAAAATAGATGTGATTGAGCCACCAATTAAAAGCAATAATATTTCACATATGTTATTACCTATCCTGTTCATATTTAAAAAATACAGAATAATAGATAAAACCCCTAAAATTATAAATGGCAGTAAAGAAAGCTGTTTTGGTGATTGATCTAAAATGTAGCTATAACCAGATTCATCAGTAACCTTTTCATGAGATACAGGTTTCATTTCGTTTATATTTATATCGATTTTTGAATATACGTAAAAAAATAAAATAAATAATAGGATCCATCCCAAAAAATTATAGTCAGAATAAATTTCATGAAGTACTGTAAAGAAGTGAAGCATCATTGTTAATATTAAAAAGAAAATAGTAATAAATATTTTATTACGTTTATCTGAAATAAAGTATTTATCAATAATTTTCATGAGTTCGTCTATATTTATATGTAAACGCATAGATCTAATCTTCCTATTTAAAAAAGCTCGCATGTAGCAAGCTGTAGCCCGCATGGTAGGGTGTGTGCGGTACGCACGCACGCGTTCTCCATTTTCCCTGCACCCCTAACCCACCGCGTGCGTGCCTTGTGGCACATACCCTACAGATGGGTTCAAAGGCCGTCTGAAAAAACGCTCGCGGCGTTTATTCCATCTGCCTTGCGATAAAAGGCTACCTGAAAAATTCCTGCTGTTGATGTTTCGGGCATTCTTTTTCAGACGGCCTGCAACGCCTGAATCCGCCGCAACCTACTCCCTCCCCCGTGGGGGAGGGCTGGGGAGAGGGCATTCTCCAAATTGTGGCAACCTTTCCCAACACCCTAACCGCCCCAATACAAGCCTTGCGGCTTGTTGCCCTCTCTCTAACTCTCTCCCACGGGAGAGAGGACGGGGTGGCTGTTGGGGTTAAGCAAGCCGTAGTCTGCATGTAGGGTGTGTGCGGTACGCACACACGTGTTCTCTATTTTCCCTGCAATCCCAACCCACCACGTGCGTGACTTGCGGCACACACCCTTCCGATGGGTTCAAAGGTGGTCTGAAAAAACGCTCACGGCGTTTGTTCCATCTGCCTTGCGATAAAGGCTACCTGAAAAATTCCTGCTGTTGATATTTCGGGCATTCTTTTTCAGACGACCTTTAATGCTTGAATGTGCTGCAACCTGCTCCCTCCCCCGTGGGGGAGGGCTGAGGAGAGGGCATTCCCAAAATGGCGGCAACCTTCCCTAACACCTAACCGCCCCAATACAAGCCTTGCGGCTTGTTGCTCTCTCTAGCTCTCTCTCACGAGAGAGAGGACGGGGAGGCTGTTGGGATTAAGGGTTTTGCAAGGAAAATAGGTTGTGCAGGCTGTTTTTTACTTTTCAGACGACCTGCAATCAACGGTTGTAAATTTAAGTTGCTTTTCAAACCGCCTGTAACCGTAAAACCTGCTGCAATCTGCTCCCTCCCCTGTGGGGGAGGGCTGGGGAGGGGGCATTCTCCGAATTTCGGCAACCTTTCCCAATACCTAAATCTCCCAAATACAAGCCTTGTGGCTTGTTGCCCTCTCTCTAACTCTCTCCCGCGGGAGAGAGAATGGGGTGGCTGTTGGGATTAAGGGTTCTACAAGGAAAATAGGTTGTGCGGGCTGCTTTTTTATTTTTCAGACGACCTGAAATCAACGGTAAATCCAAGTTGCTTTTCAAACCGCCGCAACCGCAAAACTTGCTGCAACCTGCTCCCTCCCCTGTGGGGGAGGGCTGGGGAGAGGGCATTCCCCGAATTTCGGTAACCCTTCCCAAATCCCTTGGTCCCCTAAAATACAAGCCTTGCGGCTTGTTGCCCTCTCTCTAGCTCTCTCCCACGGGAGAGAGGATGGGGTAGCTGCTGGGATTAAGGGTTCTGCGAGGAAAATAGGTTGTGCAGACGACTTTTATGCTTTTTAGACGACCTTTATGAATGCTTAATTCAGTCGGTTTGCACCCTATAATTTTCAATAATTTAATCAAAACCAGCCATCTGCTACCGTGCAGGCTGTTTTTCCAATTCCTGCAACACGCGCAGGATTTCCGCCAGCACATCGTTTGTCTGCTGCAAAATCTCGTGATTCCAAAAACGCAGCACGGTAAAGCCCAGGCTGTTGAGATATGCTGTCCGCGCGTGGTCGTATGCGGCTTGTTCTGTGTGCTGCCCGCCGTCTACTTCGATAATCAGCTTGGGCGTTACGCACATAAAATCAACAATATAATTTCCCATCGGCTGCTGGCGGCGGAATTTATAGCCGTTCAGGCGGCCTGCCCGCAGGTGCTGCCACAATTTTGCTTCCGCCTCGCTCATTTCTTTACGCATGGCTTTGGCGCGTTGGCGCAGGGCGGGGTTGTCGGCGGTCAATAGTTTTTCGGGCGGGTTCATTTTTGTTGTCGGGTTGCTGTTTGTGCAAGCCTTGCTGCCCTCTCCCTAGCCCTCTCCCACGGGAGAGGGGATGGGGTTGCTGATTGAATTAAATGTTGCGGCAAAACAATCTTTTTTCAGACGACCTTTTACGTTTTTATTTTGCACAGGCCGTCTGAAAACTTCCTTAAAAACTAGTGATAAATGTAATCAAACCCAAAATAATGCCTGGGGCGTTTGCCAGTATGATGGGGTAGTCGCGTTTTTCTTTCAAAAAGCCGTAGGCAAACCATAATGTGCAGTTGATGGCGGCGACGAGGGGTTGCAACGGCGAGCCGGGGTTGCCGGCAAGGTTGTTTTGGATTTGCGGGATATAAGAAACGTACATACCGACGCCGGCCAGGGTGGCGGTGACGGAAAGAATGTGCATTTGTTTTTCAGTCATTGGTTTTCCTTTCTGATTAGACGATTGGGTTTTCAGGCTGTACAGATGTTGATTTGCACAGGCCGTCTGAAAACTTCCTTAAAAACTAGTGATAAATGTAATCAAACCCAAAATAATGCCTGGGGCGTTTGCCAGTATGATGGGGTAGTCGCGTTTTTCTTTCAAAAAGCCGTAGGCAAACCATAATGTGCAGTTGATGGCGGCGACGAGGGGTTGCAACGGCGAGCCGGGGTTGCCGGCAAGGTTGTTTTGGATTTGCGGGATATAAGAAACGTACATACCGACGCCGGCCAGGGTGGCGGTGACGGAAAGAATGTGCATTTGTTTTTCAGTCATTGGTTTTCCTTTCTGATTAGACGATTGGGTTTTCAGGCTGTACAGATGTTGAGAGGGGGCTGAATTTATATTTTTGAAGTTTGGTTTTCAGACGGCCTGTTGTCGAGTTGAGTGTGGCCGTCTGAAAAAATCAGCTTTATTGTTTTGCTGCTTTGATATTGTCAATGAATTTGTCGAATAGATAGCCGACGTCTTGCGGGCCCGGGCTGGCTTCGGGGTGGCCTTGGAAGCAGAATACAGGTTTGTCTGTCAGTTCGATGCCTTGCAAGGTGTTGTCGAACAAGGATTTGTGGGTAATGCGTGCGTTGGTGGGCAGAGTGTCGGCATCGACGGCGAAACCGTGGTTTTGGCTGGTGATGACGACTTTGCCGCTGTCTAAATCTTGTACAGGGTGGTTGGCACCGTGATGGCTGAAGCGCATTTTCAGGGTTTTCGCACCGATGGCGAGGCTGATCAGTTGGTGTCCTAAGCAAATGCCGAAAATCGGTTTGCCGCTTTCCATCAGTTTTTGTACGGCTTTGATGGCGTAGTCGCAAGGCTCGGGGTCGCCGGGGCCGTTAGACAGGAATATGCCGTCAGGATTGAGTGCCAAGACATCTTCCGCGCTGGTTTGTGCGGGAACAACGGTCAGGCGGCAGCCGCGTGAGGCGAGCATGCGCAGGATGTTGGTTTTGACGCCGAAATCGTAGGCAACGACGTGGTAAGGCTGTTCGGAAGGTGTAACAAAACCTTTGCCCAATTCCCATTCGCCTTCTGTCCATTCGTAAGTTTCTGTGCAGGAAACTTCTTTTGCCAAGTCTTTGCCGACCATGCTACCGAATGCGGCAATCAGTTCTTGTGCTTTTTCAACGGTGGCATCCGCACCGGTCAAGATTGCACCGCCTTGTGAACCTTTTTCACGCAACAGGGTGGTCAGGCGGCGGGTATCAATGTCGGCGATGGCGACGGTTTTGTTGCGTACCAAATAGTCGTGCAGGCTTTCGGATGCGCGGAAGTTGCTGTGCAAGAGCGGCAGGTCGCGGATAATCAAACCGGCGGCGTAAACGCTGCGGCTTTCTTCATCTTCGGCGTTGGTGCCGGTGTTGCCGATGTGTGGGTAGGTGAGGGTAACGATTTGTTTGCAGTAGGACGGGTCGGTCAGGATTTCCTGATAGCCGGTCATGGAAGTGTTGAACACGACTTCGCCGGAAGTCGAACCTTCGTAACCGATTGATGTGCCGTGAAATACGCTGCCGTCAGCGAGAACGAGAAGAGCCGGAGTGGTCATGATGGAATCCTGTTTGCCTGATGATGGTCGGTTTGCAGAAACGGGCAGGGGTCGTCTGAAAATTGTTTACAAAAAAGACCGCCTGAGAAAATATCGGCTAAAAAAAAACACGCCCCGCAGCCTTGATTTTGCTGCGTAACGTGCTTTTTCAGGCATAGCTGCCTATGCCGTAGAAGCAATGCATTCTACGTCAAAAAGCCATATCGTTCAAGCCGTGACGTGGCAACGGATTTTGCCTTTACAATCGCGCCGCCTGTTTCATTTTTGCCATTGTTCGCCGCATCAGATAAAAAAAACAGCCCGAACCCCACATAAATGACATCGTAAATGTTAGAATCTCATTCCGAGAAAATAAAAACAACGTCATCATCCGTCAACCGACGATTTTATGAAAAAAGAACGCATTATGAAAAACAAATCTTCACGTTGCCCCGGCTCCATCCGTCCGATGATTTACAGCATCGCCTCCGCGCTCGCCCTGATGGGGGCGGCATCGCAAGCGCAAGCACAGTTTGCCAAAACCCCGCTTTATCTGCAAAACGAGTCTCAGATTATCGAGCAGCCGAAAATTAAACATAACATTATGTTTTTTATTGATAACTCCGGGAGTATGGGTCGCAATGCGATTACAGGAGGAGGGAACCCTCCTGGGCAAGAATCAAGGATGGATGTAACGAAAAAAGCATTGAATAAAGTTCTTGACAAGTATCAGGATAAGTTCAACTGGGGTTTGCAGGCTTTGGTAAATACAGAAAATAATTTTAGTAATCCTGATCCTACAAAGCATACCAAAAAGAATTATACGAATAGCGAAGAAACGTTTAATACCTCATGGGTACAAATGAAAACTTTAGTAGACGGCATGAGTCCCTCGGGCTATACACCTGCTACCCGCAGGTATTACGAGGTGGTCGCATCTGCTGTTATGCCGAATATCAAATATCGCTGTCAGAAATCCTATGTTGTGATGATGTCCGACGGTGATGCCAACTTCTCTTGCAATCATGATAGGACAAGTTTTCATTATCGTTTTAACTATGATGGGAATAACGGTCGGCGAAACTCAAACTATCCGAGTGCATACTTCAACTACGAGGCAGATCTTTATCGGACGGAACCGTTTATCACTGCTTACAAATATTTTGGCGAGTCTCCGATGAAATATTTCGATCCTTATGACTTGGGCAATACATGTAGAGATAAGAAGGAAGGTGTGCACTATTCGTCCTTCTGGGATACTGCCAACAGATATCGAGGAGTCGAAGGTGGGATGGCATTCTTTAGCCGTAAACTTGATGTTAAAGACATTAAAACGGCTGCCGTAGACCGTGTCGATGCTGCCGGGGTGAGCTGGGATGGTAATCCAAATATTGATCCTAAGGGTGTGGATTACAGCAAACAAACAGTACAAACCTTCACTGTCGGTTTTGGTAATGGCATTTCTCCAGCTGGTGAGCAATACCTCATAAGGGGCGCAAGTCGTGATGGCTGGTATTTCAACGCTGCGAAACCTGATGATTTATATAATGCCTTTGAGAAAATTATCAGTCAGATTAGTAATGATAATGCAAGTATTCCTTTTGAAGGAGAGGGCGGTACTGCGCCCGCAACTTCCAGTAGCGGCATTCCTGATCTAGCGGCAACCATCAAGTTGAATACCGGCTCTTGGAGCAGTCAGATTTTATTTAATAAATTGAATAATAGTGATGGTAGACGGGAAGGTACGGTTACCCAACCTTCTTTTGGCAATCGTAAAACGTTGATCAACACGGGTTCTAATACTTACTTTATCGACGCCATTCCTGCTGATAAAGTCAACAATGCCTATTTTGGTATTGAGAATGATGACAAAGACGAATGGAAAAAACTGCTTAATTGGACGGGTAGGGTTGGTAGAGATGACAGTGCATACAGCCCTTACCGTGTCCGTAAAGCCGGAGAGCGTGATTTAGGTGATATCCTAGATGGTTCTGTTGCAGCAGTCGGCAATCAGGAGCATGGTCGCCGCAAATATTTGGTTGCCGCAGCCAACGACGGTATGGTGCATATTTTCCAAAGTACGGATGGTAACAATCCTTATGATTTGAAAGTCAGCTATCTTCCTTCTGCGATGGAGCGTGAAAATGATGCTTCGGGCAACCCGATTACGCTTGCCAAAGTATTGAAAGACATCGCGCATGCGGATTACGGAAAATCCATTGAAAACCATAAATACGGCGTAAATGGTGGCTTTACCCTGCGTCAGACTGCCGCAGCTGAACAAGGCAGTAAGTTTCAGCAACGTGTCTTTATGTTTGGTGCAATGGGACAAGGCGGACGTGGTGCATACGCTCTCAATATAGGCGGTAAAGAAGATCAAACCACCAATACCGGTCTGGATGCGGCCGCTTGGAGCGATAAAGTTCCTTTGTTTGAAACGGCCAAAGGTAGAGACAATACTTTGGGCTTTACCATCGGTACGCCACAAATCGGTCGTGTTTCCATCAAACGTGAAACTGACGGTAGTGCCAAACTGAATGAAAACATCCGTTACGCAGGCTTCCTTGCCAGTGGCTACGCAGCTGAAGAAAAAGATGCAGCAGCCAACGAAACGGCGTTATATGTTTACGAAATGCTTGGTAAAGAAGTCGGTACAGGCGAGAAACGTGGTCAGGCTGCAGGTAAACCTGGTGATCAACTGGCGAAAATTGTCGTGAAGGATGGTGTAGGCGGGCTGTCTACACCGACGTTGCTCGATACCGATTTTGACGGGGTTGTCGATTTTGCCTTTGCGGGCGACCGAGGGGGTAATATGTACCGCTTTGACCTGCGCGGGGCAGCTCCCAGTGATTGGACTGTGGTCAAAATCTTCTCCGGTTCGTCAAGCAAGCCGATTACCTCGGCTCCTGCCGTATCGCGAAAAGGTACTAAGGAATACGTCGTGATTTTCGGTACAGGTAGCGAGATCTACCAAAGTGATTTGAGCAATACTGAGACACAATCGATTTACGGTATTTTCCAAAAATTGGATAAAACGCCGAAAGATCTCTTTGAGGACAAAACAAATCAGGGTGTCGTCGCGCAAAACCTGCGTGAACAAACTATTACTGAGGCAGAGCAGTCATATAACGATGGAAACAATCAGCCGCAAACCAGTAAAGCCTTATATCTGAGCAACGAAAAAATTGAAGAGGCGCATAAGGGCTGGTTCATCAATCTGCGTCCCGGCGAGCGTGTCAGCATTAAGCCGACCATGATTCTGCGTACTGCCATCGTTACAATACGCAAGTACACTTCTGATGTTGGTAAAACCATCGGCAAAGAAGAAGCGGAAAAAGACTTGTGTCTGCCTGTCAGCAACAATAAGTCAACTGTAACCAGCACGACCTTCCTCGGTATCAATGCTGATAACGGCGGTGCACTCAATAGCCGTAGCGCACGTTTTACGCCTGATATATTTAAGCGTGAATTGAGCGGTTTCGGTACGCAATACGCCAACGGTTTGACTCAAGAAGGTATTGTCAGCTTCACCTTTATCGATCCGAACAAGCGTACAGACGATCCTGTTACTGCCGATGGCGACAGCGGTGAAACTGGGACGGATAAGGAGCTTGGGTTGGGTTCTGGTACGCCCAACAACAAATGCTTCTCAGGCAAAGAGGGAGACCAGCGCAGTTTACTCCTGAATAAAGGGGAATCTCTGACAGTAAAAGGCCGTATCTGTGGTCTGCAACGTATCAGCTGGCGCGAGCTGTTTTTCTAATTGGTTCGTGTAAGCATATGAAGACCAAGAGGTCGTCTGAAAACTTGGAAACAGGTTTTCAGACGACCTTTGTTTTATAGTGGATTAACTTTAAACCATTACGGCGTTGCCTCGCCTTAGCTCAAAGAGAACGATTCTCTAAGGTGCTGAAGCACCAAGTGAATCGGTTCCGTACTATCTGTACTGTCTGCGGCTTCGTCGCCTTGTCCTGATTTAAATTTAATCCACTATATCTGAATGCAATCAGTTTTGCGGTCGGTAAATCTTATCGAATACGCCGCCGTCGTTGAAAAATCGTGCTTGTGCTTTGCGCCAGCCGCCGAAGGTTTCGTCGATGCCGACCAGTTTCAAATCGGGGAAGCGTGTTTTAAATTCGGCGCGTACGGCTTCGTCGGTGGGGCGGTAGAAATGGCGTGCCGCCATTCGTTGCGCTTCTTTGCTATACAGCATTTCCAAATAGGTTTTGGCGATTTGTTCCGTGCCTTTTTCTTTTGCTACTGCGCTGACCACGGCGACGGGCGGTTCGCACAGCATGGATATTGACGGCGTGATGATTTCAAATTGGTTCGGATTTTCCTGCAAGGCGAGGTGGGCTTCGTTTTCCCATACCAGCAAAACATCGCCTAATCCGCGCCGTGTAAAGGTTATGGTCGAACCGCGCGCGCCTGCGTCCATGACCGGCACGCGGCGGTAGAGTTCGGAGACAAATTGTTCTGCCGCCGCATCTCCGCCTTTTTCTTGTGCGTATGCCCAAGCCGACAGGAAATTCCAGCGTGCACCGCCTGAGGTTTTCGGGTTTGCCGTGATGATTTGTACGTCGCCTTTGACCAAGTCGTCCCAGTCATGAATCTGCTTGGGGTTGCCTTTGCGTACCAGGAACACGATGGTCGAAGTGTAGGGCGTGCTGTTGTGCGGCAGGGCTTTTTGCCAATCTGCCGACAAGAGTTGTCTGCCTGCTTTGCTGTGATGGAGCGCGTCGATGTCGGATGCCAGTGCAAGCGTTACGACATCGGCTTTCAAGCCGTTTTGCACGGTCAATGATTGCTTGCCCGAACCGCCGTTGGAGAGGCGGATATCTGCTTCCTGTCCGTGTGTTTTTTGCCAGTAGTGTTGGAAAAACGGGTTGTATTCGCGGTAGAACTCGCGTGTCGGGTCGTACGATACATTCAACATGACGACGCGTTCGGGTTTGCCTTTCGACGTGCCGCCGGACTGCCCGCATGAGGCGAGCCACACCGTCGCGCCGATGAAGATAATGCCCAGCCATGATTTGAGTCCCATCATATTTTCCTTATCAGACAAATACTTGAGCGGGGAATATAACAAGGTGGGAATCGCGCGGGAAATATTGTTTGCTTCTTTGGATATAACGGAAATGCGTTTGCGGCGATATGTGGCTTGGTGTTTGCAGTTATGGCGTTTGAAGGGATGAATAACGGAAAGGTCGTCTGAAAACGGATTTCGGTTTTCAGACGACCTTTTGTCAATGATGAACCATGCAGACAATGCCTAGCTGTGAACGCTGCTTGCCAAACCGAAAGCCGTCTGCTTCGGACGGACAGGATTCAGCGGTGCATAATCATGGCTTTAATCCACGCGGGTATTTCGCGGGAGAGCTTGCGCAGGTAATTGGGCGTGGAGTCGCCGCAGGAATCGGAAGCGTAAAACTGGACGTTTTTGCCTTTTAAATGACGGTTGACAAGCCACTCGGCGCGTGCGAGATGGAAGGCGTCGCTGACGATGATGACGTTGGATACGTCTTGCAACAGCGGTGCGCTTAGGGCGATGTTTTCAAAGGTGCTTTCCGATTTGTTTTCGATGCGGATGTGTTCGGGCGGGATGCCCATGTCTATCGCCATAGATTGCATGGCTGCCGCTTCGTTGCTGCCGTCGCCGTCCGTGCCGCCGCTCATCAGCAATCCGCTGACTTTGTTTTGGCGGTAGAGGGCGACGCCTGCTTCCACCCGGGAGCGCAGGCAGGGATTGGGCTTGCCGCGCCTGTTGACGGAATTGCCCAAGATGACGGCGATGTCGGCAGGTTTGATGTTTTGGGATGCTTTTTCTGCTTGGACGGCTTGGTAATGCAGCCAAGCCACGCTGGTCGCCCAGATGAGGAGAAGCGGGAGGAAGCCCCATATTATCCATCTTTTCATAAATGATTCCTTTGGGTGTATCGGGTGTGTGCGGCGGGATATCGGTTGGATGGCGCGGCAGTGAAACATCATAGCATATGCGGATTGTCTGACCGGTAAGACGGGATGGGCGGTAGATTTCGGTTGCGGGCGGGGTGGGTATGTTGTGTTGTCATCGCGGGGAGGTCGTCTGAAACCATCTTCTGTTTTTCAGACGACCTCGTAAATGTTAAGATAAACCGTTTTTCCCTTTACGGTATGGAAGGACGCAAAAAGCGGCGACATAGGGTTGCCTGCTGTTTTGCGTGGTTCCGCCATGTATTGACCGAAAGCCATTTATGACCGATATCCTCAATAAAATCCTTGCCACCAAGGCTCAAGAAGTTGCCGCACAAAAAGCGGCGGTGCCGCTTGCGGAAGTCAAAGCGCGGTTGCGCGATGCCGAACCCGTGCGTGACTTTTTTGCTTCCATCCGCAATAAACACGCCCAAAACTTGCCTGCCATTATCGCGGAAATCAAAAAAGCCAGTCCCAGCAAAGGGCTGATACGGCCTGATTTTCACCCTGCGGATATTGCGCGCGCGTATGAACGCGCAGGGGCGGCTTGTTTGTCTGTGTTGACCGACGAAGTGTATTTCCAAGGTTCGCCCGAGTATTTGAAACAGGCGCGTTCGGTGGTCAGCCTGCCGGTGTTGCGCAAGGATTTCATCATCGACGACTATCAGATTTATCAGGCGCGCACATGGGGCGCAGATGCGGTTTTATTGATTGCGGCGGCCTTGGATGCCGCGCAGTTGACACATTTTGAAGCCGTTGCCCACGATTTGGGCTTGACCGTGCTGCTGGAATTGCACGACCAATCCGAATTGGAAAAATGCCGCAGTATGACCACGCCGCTTTGGGGCGTGAACAACCGCAATCTGCGGACTTTTGAAGTCACGCTCCAGCAAACTTTAGACCTGCTTCCCGAGCTGTCGGGTAAAACGGTCGTCACGGAAAGCGGTATCCGAAACAAAGACGATGTGGACTTTATGCGCGGCCACGGCGTGCATACGTTCTTAATCGGCGAAACCTTTATGCGGGCGGCGGATATCGAAGCCGAAGTGCGTAAGTTGTTTTAATACCATGCCGCAAGGTGTGCAAAGCACAAAATTTCTTGCCTGCTTTTGAGGTGGTCTGCTTCGGAAGCAGGCAGTTTAGTGCTTCCCCGACCGCCACACCGACCAGATAATCCACAGGCTGTTGGCGAAGGCGATAAGGTAGCCGACGAAGCCGATAAACTTGGGGCCGGTGTCTATACTCATGACGATGGACGAACCGATAATCAGGGCGGCGGTAACGATGCCCATGGTCAGGCGGTTGGCGGCGCTGTCGATTTGATGGCTGATGCGGTCTGACTGCTTGAGGTCTAGGGTGATGCCGAATTTGCCTTTTTGCAGCATTCTGGTCAGCCTGAAGAAGTCTTGCGGCAGCGACTCCGCCATTTGCAACAGGGTGCGCAGTTGCGTTTTGGCGTTGCGGGCGATGTGGGCGGCGGAGGCTTGTTCTTTGACGGCGGCTTCGGTGATGGGTTTGGCGCGTTCGAGCAGTTCGATACTGCCGTCGAGCCGTTTGACGACGCCTTCGAGGGTGATGAGGGTCTTGAAGAGCATCACGAGGTCGCCGGGCAGTGTCAGCCCGTGGCGGCGCATGATGGAGGTGATGTCGTTGATGACTTGGCTGACGCGCAGGTCGCGGATGGGCGTGTGTTCGTAGTTGAGCAGCATTTCCAAAACATCGGCGCCGAGCAGGTTTTCATCGGGCAAATCGCCCTGCGCCCAGTCGCTGAGGACGTATTGGATGAGCAGCGCGTCGTTGTTGGTCAGGGCGTTGATAAGGTTGAGGATTTCGCGGCGGCGGGTGTTGCCGAGGTGTCCGACCAGCCCGAAGTCGATGAAGGTGATGCCGCCGTTGTCGTTGATGAAGATGTTGCCCGGATGGGGGTCGGCATGGAAAAAGCCTTGCCGCAGCATCATGGTGAAGAGGGTGTCGGTAATCCGTCCGGCAAGTCCGCTGCGCAAGGAGTGGGGCATGGTTTCAAGGTCGGCGTCTTTCAGGAGCGTGCCGCCGATGTAGTCTTGTACGAGGATGTGCCGGTTGGAAATGTCGGGATAGACGGCGGGGATGCGGACCAAGGGGTCGTCTGAAAAGGTCTGACCGAAACGCTGCATATAGCGCAGCTCCACCGATAAGTCGGTTTCTTTCGCCAGACTCTTGGCAAAATAGGCGACCATCAATACGGGCTGGTAACGGCGCACTTCGGGGATTTCGGATTCCATCAGTCTGGCGAGGTGGTTCAAAATCCGCAGATCCGCCTGAATGACCGGCTCGATGTCGGGGCGTTTGACTTTGACGGCGACGGCGGTTCCGTCTAAAAGTTCGGCACGGTGTACCTGCGCCACCGACGCGCTGCCGGCGGGTTTCGGGTCTATGCTGCGGAACACTTCGGAAACGGGTTTGCCCAGATAGGCTTCGACCAAAGTATAGATTTCAGACGACGGTATCGGCGCGACGTTGCTTTGCAGTTGTTCGAACTCTTCAATCCACTCCGCCCCGAAAATATCGACCCGCGTGGACAATACCTGACCGAGTTTGACGAAGGTCGGACCCAGCTCCTCAAACGCTTTGCGGAAGCGTCGCGGCGTACTCATATAACGGCTGTCGGGATGCACTTCGTCCCCGCCCGCCGCGCCCAAACGGATGCGCTGCACAAAGCCGCCCAAGCCGTATTTCGTCAGTACGGTAATAATTTCGCGCATTCTGGAAAAGTCGCGCATGGCGAGCAGAGTGGGTATCATCATCGGTTGAGTGTCTTCGCAAATTTTTTTATAAACAACGCTTTAACGCAATATAACAGACGCTTTTTTGCCAAACATCCTGTTTTTTATATACAATCGCCTGCATATCCTAGATACAGAATAACATAATAGCAGGCGGCAGACAGGTCGTCTGAAAATGGAATCAGTCAAACATGAAAGCCTTATCCAGGCTGGCGGCACTATTGGCTTCGGTCTATGTGCTGTCCGGCATTCATTTTGCAAACGCCGACGATCTCGATTCGTTCGTCAGAAACAGACAGCAGGTTTTAAACCAATTTGAAGATGCAAGACAACCTGCTTCCCCGGCACTCCTCCAACCCGGACGCGCAATCACTGCCGCGATCGCTCCCCGTCAACCCGTAAGCTCTGTACAGTCATCAGACAATGCAGACGAACTCATCAGCAGCGCGATGGGGCTTTTGGGCGTAGCCTACCGCTACGGCGGTACATCCGCGTCCACAGGTTTCGACTGCAGCGGTTTCATGCAGCACATCTTCAAACGCTCGATGGGCGTAAACCTCCCGCGCACTTCCGCCGCACAGGCAAAAATGGGTGTCGGCGTATCGCGTAGCGAATTGCAGCCGGGCGACATGGTGTTCTTCCGCACGATGGGTCGCGGCAGAATCTCCCACGTCGGCCTCTACATCGGCAACAACCGTTTCATCCACGCGCCGCGTACCGGCAAACGTATCGAAGTTACCAGCCTCAGCAACAAATACTGGAACGCCAAATACGCCTTCGCCCGCCGCGTGAAGAAAAACGATCCGTCCCGTTTCCTCAATTAAGTCTAGGAAAGTACCAACGTGAGTATGCCTGAAATGCCCAAATGGTATGACGACGACGGGCAAATCGTATCCTGCACTGAAAAAGTGAAAGTCATGACCGAAAATATGACCGAGCTTTATCAGGCGGCGCAAGACGCATTCGAAGACGCGCTCCTGATGGGGTGCGGCGAGAAGCAGTTGCGCGAATACCTGCGAGCCTTGATTGAAGGTGTGGAAAATCCCTACCGGAAATCCTAGGCGGAAATCCCTATCCGACGGCGTGGCTTTTGACCATGCCGTTTTTTATGGGCGGCAACCCAACGAGGTCGTCTGAAAGCCGGCAAGATGCTTTCAGACGACCTCGTTGGGTTTCAGCATTGATTGATTCAGATAAACGAGAAAACGGCAAATCGATGTTGCATTCGGGCTGAGCCACACTTTTCAGACGACCCCAAGGGCGTTATGATTCAATTATTAACAAAGATTCATAAACCGCCCGTCTGCAAAGCGGCAAACCATAGAGGAAACCCGACCCATGCACACCATCCGCGCCTTGCTCATCCTGCTCGGCTGCCTCGCGCTCGGCGAAACCGCCGCCTACCTTACGGGCATCAAATTGCCCGGCAGCATCATCGGTATGGGCATTTTATTTGCCATGCTTCAGGCGGGGTGGGTGAAAGCCGAGTGGTTGCAGCAGCTTACCGACGCGCTGATGGCAAACCTGACGCTTTTCCTTGTGCCGCCTTGTGTCGCCGTCATCAGCTATTTGGATTTGATTGCCGACAGTTGGCTGTCGATACTCGTCTCCGCCGCCGCCAGTACCGTGTGCGTCCTGTTGGTAACGGGCAAGGTGCATCAATGGATACGGGAGAAAATCTGATGGACGGCATCCTTTCCCTGTGGCAGCAGCCCAGTGTCCTGCTTTTCCTGACGCTGGCGGTTTACGCGCTGGCACTCATCCTCCGCGCGCGGACGGGCTACCTGCTGCTCAACCCTGTCTTAATCAGCACCGTTACCCTGATTGCCTACCTCAAAATCCTTGACATCGATTACGCCGTGTACCACGATGCCGCGCAGTTTATCGACTTCTGGCTCAAGCCCGCCGTCGTCGCGCTCGCCGTCCCGCTCTACCAAAACCGTCAAAAAATCTTCAGCCAGTGGCTGCCCGTCATCGTCTCGCAGCTCGCCGGCAGCGTGACCGGCATCATCACGGGCATGTATTTCGCCAAATGGCTGGGCGCGGAACGCGAAGTCGTCCTCTCGCTCGCCGCCAAATCCGTGACCAACCCCATCGCCATCGAAATCACCCGAACCATAGGCGGCATCCCCGCCATCACCGCCGCCACCGTCATCATCGCCGGACTGGTCGGGCAGATAGCCGGTTATACCGTACTTAAAAACACTGTGGTCATGCCCTCGTCGGTCGGCATGTCGCTCGGCACCGCCTCACACGCCATGGGCATTGCCGCCTCGCTCGAACGCAGCCGGCGCATGGCGGCATACGCAGGGCTGGGGCTGACCCTCAACGGCGTACTGACCGCCGCCATCGCCCCGATTATCATCCCCGTATTAGGATTCTGAACACTTTTCAGACGACCCCGATGAACCAAAAAGGCCGTCTGAAACCCAAACCCATAGCAACCGCAAACAAAGGAGCAGCAAAATGGCAGTCAACCTCACAGAAAAAACCGCAGACCAACTGCTGAACATCGACGGCATCCAACTCTTCACCGCCCGCGCAGGCATCAAACAAACCGACCGCGCCGACCTCACCCTGATGGTACTTTCCGGCGGCAACACCGTCGGTGCCGTCTTCACCACCAACCGCTTCTGCGCCGCCCCCGTCCACATCGCCAAATCACACCTCTTCGACGAAGACGGCGTGCGCGCCATTATCATCAACACTGGCAACGCCAACGCCGGCACAGGCGCGCAAGGCAGGATCGACGCCATCGAAACCTGCGCCGCCACCGCTGAACAAACCGGCTGCAAACCCTCCCAAGTCCTTCCCTTCTCCACAGGCGTCATCCTCGAGCCCCTGCCCGTCGGCAAAATCACCGCCGCCCTGCCCAAAATGCAGCCCGCCGACTGGGCGGATGCCGCACGCGCCATCATGACCACCGACACCGTGCCCAAATCCGCCTCGCGCGAAGGCAGCGTCGGCGAAAAACACACCGTCCGCGCCACCGGTATCGCCAAAGGCTCCGGCATGATCCACCCCAACATGGCGACCATGCTCTCCTTCATCGCCACCGATGCCAAAGTTTCCCAACCCATCCTCCAGCTGATGACCCAAGAAATCGCCGACGAAACCTTCAACACCATCACCGTTGACGGCGACACCAGCACCAACGACAGCTTCGTCATCATCGCCACCGGCAAAAACAGCCAAAGCGAAATCGACAATATCGCCGACCCGCGCTACAAACAGCTCAAAGACCTGCTCGGCAGCCTCGCCCTCGAACTCGCCCAAGCCATCGTCCGTGACGGCGAAGGCGCGACCAAATTCATCACCGTCCGCGTCGAAAACGCCAAAACCCGCGACGAAGCCCGCCAAGTCGCCTACGCCGTTGCCCACTCGCCCCTCGTTAAAACCGCCTTCTTCGCCTCCGACCCCAACCTCGGCAGACTGCTCGCCGCCATCGGCTACGCCGGCATCGCCGATTTGGACGCCGACATCCTCGAAATGTATCTGGATGACGTATTGGTTGCCGAAAACGGCGGCCGCGCCGCAAGCTACACCGAAGAACAAGGACAGGCAGTGATGGCGAAAGACGAAATCACCGTCCGCATCAAACTCCACCGCGGACAAGCCGCCGCCACCGTCTATACCTGTGACCTGTCGCACGACTACGTCTCCATCAACGCAGACTACCGCTCGTAAGGACAGATTGTATAGTGGATTAAATTTAAATCAGGACAAGGCGACGAAGCCACAGACAGTACAGATAGTACGGAACCGATTCACTTGGTGCTTCAGCACCTTAGAGAATCGTTCTCTTTGAGCTAAGGCGAGGCAACGCCGTACTGGTTTAAAGTTAATCCACTATAAGTTTTGGGTTTTCAGACGACGTTTGAGGTCGTCTGAAAGTTTGAAACAATGGTTTGAGAACGGCAAAAAACGCGTGCGTGCGTACCGCATACACCCTACATGTCGGTTTTAAAGTTTGTGCCGTCCGCAGGTAGGGTGCGTGGCGTAGCCATGCACGCGGTTAGTAGAGATTCAGGCTACGGCTTACTGCGCCACATCAAGGGAAACACGATCAAAAAGAACGGTATTTCCAACAGTGTTCAACTGGTAGCGTGTGCTATGCCCGCGAAAATATAAAAGGTCGTCTGAAACCTGTACGCAGGCTTTCAGACGACCTTTGTTTTTCCAAAAAACAACCCGTGGGCAAAGCCCACGCTACGGCTGGTTGTGTTTTAAATATGGTATTTATTCATTAATTTCACCGTCAGGTAGTCCAAACCACCTTAAGGGAATCGTGTTAAATTGGTAATGACAGTTAACACAGATAATATAATCTAAAACATCTTTATATTCTGGCTTTGTAAACCAATCATTCAAAACATAGACATATTCAACCCGCCAACCTAAAGAGTGAACCAATTTTGTATATTGTTTTCTCTTAAAGTCGCAAGTTTGTAATTTCTCATCTACGGAACCAGGGGTTTGTTGAAATTTGATTTCAATGATAAATAAGGTATCACGGATGATGATAAATAACCCATTGTCGGGCAGTAATCTTTTAGACAGATGGTCTTTCCAATTAATATTGTATTCCGGTCTTTCCAAAAATCGGTAAAACTCATATTTTTTGAAACAATAAGCCTTCAATTCTCCATTAAACCAAACTTCATAACCAGCATTATCATCTGTTTTTCTTAAGTCGTACCCGGGAATTTCTTCAAACAGCTGTCGTAAGTCTGTGCGTTCTTCGAATCTGAGTCCTGTTTGTGTTTTTGCACCGCCGATTCCACCAATAATCATTTTTCTAACCTTTTCTTTGCTAATTCAAAAAAATCTTCTTCTAGTTCGCAACCGCAAAATTTCCGACCATGTTTTAAGGCGGCGACTCCTGTTGTGCCGCTGCCCATGAAAGGGTCAAAAATTAAATCTCCAATGTTTGAAGCTGACAGTATGCAGCGTTCAAGCAAGGCGAGTGGTTTTTGTGTCGGATGTTTGCCGAATGTTTTTTCGGCTTTATTTGGAGGAGGGAATGTCCAAACACATTTCATCTGTTTGCCATCGTTTTGTGTTTTCATGGTTTCATAATGAAACGTGTGTTTGGCTTTTTTATTTTTCTTTGCCCATAAGATTGTTTCTGTTGAATGGGTAAAGAAACGACAGGACAAATTAGGGGGAGGATTGGGTTTTTCCCAAGTAATATTGTTCAAAATATGGTAGCCGATGGTTTGCATCAGGTAGCCGATTAAATAGATATTATGGAATGTGCCGCAAACCCAAATTGTGCCGTTTGGTTTTAATAAGGCGTAACACAGTCGGAGCCATTCTTCGTAGAATTCCAAATCTGCCGCCATTCCTTTGGATTTATCCCAGTTGCCCTTATTGACGGAAACCATTTGTCCGTTTTGACAACTGAAGCCGTTATTGGAAAGAAAATAAGGTGGGTCTGCGAAAATCATATCAAAACAGCCGTTTGGATGTTTTTCCAATATCTTCCGCATGACGTTAAGGGAATTTTCGTTGTAGAGGACAAGGTCGTCTGAAACGATTTTTTTCAACCGGTTTTGATAAATGGCGGCTTCTTCAGCCAGTTTGTCGAAATCACTCATAAATTGCCAGCAATTCTCCAACCTTCTTACGGCTGCTGCCCTTTGCAGCGATATTGCGTTGTACTTCAACTGTTTTCAGAATGGCAGAAGAATAAATATCCCTTGTGAATTCAGTATCATGATTTGAAATCAAAACACCTTGAGAGTTAGGTGCAATTTGTTGGGCTGACTGGGAAAGGCGGATTTGATCGTCTAAATTGAAACCTTCTTTGGCATAAGTGGTAAATGAAGCGGTTGGGCTTAAAGGCGCATAAGGAGGATCACAATAAACAGTATCCGTATTGTCTGCTAGAGATAGGGTCGTCTGAAAATCTCCGCACATTAATTCAACTCTGTCAGATTTTTGAATGAAACCTTCCATTTCTTGTTGGGGAAAGTAGGGCGATTTGTAGCGTCCGAACGGCACATTGAATGCCCCTTTGCTGTTGTAACGGCATAAACCGTTAAAAGCATGGCGGTTCAGATAGATAAATAGAGCGGAACGTTCGTGCAGATTTTTGCTAGAGTTGAATTGTTCCCGCAATTCATAAAATTTTGAATCGCTATTGTTTTCGGAAGTAAAGAAAGAGCGGACATAGTCGATGAATCCGGATTTTTCTTCTTTTAGGATACGGAATAAGCCGATTACGTCAGCGTTAATATCATTGAGCAGATAATGTTCGAAATCCAATGCAAGAGACAAAGCGGCAGAACCGCAAAAGGGTTCAATTAGACGTTTTCGTGCAGAAGAAGGGAGGTTGTGTTCGATAAAGGGGACAAGTTTATGTTTGCCACCTGCCCATTTTAGGAAGGGTTTTGAAGCCATTAGGATGCCGAGTATAAGCGTGGTTGATTGGCTTGGAATTGTGCCAAAACATCGTGAGGAATACAATGGATTGTTAGACTTATCAACTCAATCTACCTTAAAAAGGTCGTCTGAAAACCCTGTTTCCAAGTTTTCAGACGACCTTTCCTAATTACAGCAATCAATGCCGAATCGGCTTTACACCACGATGTTCACCAGTCTGCCCGGCACGACGATGATTTTTTTCGCAGGTTTGCCTTCCATGAATTTCACCGCGCCTTCGGTGGCGAGTGCGGCGGCTTCGAGGTCGGCTTTGGAGGCGTCGGCGGCGACGGTGATTTTGCCGCGCAGTTTGCCGTTGACTTGAACCATGACTTCGATTTCGGATTTGACCAAGGCGGCTTCATCGACGGTCGGCCAGCCTGCTTCCCACAGTTTCGCGCCGTTCAATTCGCTCCACAGGGTTTCGCAGATGTGCGGCACGATGGGCCACAACAGGCGTACGGCGGTTTCCAATACTTCTTGGGCGACGGCGCGGCCTTGTTCGCTGCCGGTGTCGGTTTTGTCGTATTGGTTGAGCAGTTCCATCACGGCGGCGATGGCGGTGTTGAACTGCTGGCGGCGGCCGTAGTCGTCACTGACTTTGGCGATGGTGGCGTGCAGTTTGTAGCGCAGGTCTTTGAGTTCTTTAGACAAGCCGTCTTGGTTGCCTGTGAACGCTTTGACTGCTTCGCCTTGCTTCAGGTATTCGTAAACGGTACGCCACAGACGACGCAGGAAGCGGTGCGCGCCTTCGACGCCGCTGTCGCTCCATTCGAGGGACTGTTCGGGCGGTGCGGCGAACATCATGAACAGACGGGCGGTGTCCGCGCCGTAGGCGTTAATCAGCTCTTGCGGATCGACGCCGTTGTTTTTGGACTTGGACATTTTTTCCGTGCCGCTGATGACGACGGGCAGTCCGTCGGCTTTGAGGACGGCGGAAACGGGGCGGCCTTTGTCGTCGAAAGTCAATTCGACATCGGCGGGGTTGATCCAGTCTTTGCTGCCGTTGGCGTTTTCGCGGTAGTAGGTTTCGCAGACGACCATGCCTTGCGTGAGCAGGCGTTCAAACGGTTCGTCCACGCTGACCAAGCCTTCGTCGCGCATCAGTTTGGTGAAGAAGCGCGCGTACAAGAGGTGCAAAATTGCGTGTTCGATACCGCCGATGTATTGGTCGACCGAGCCCCAGTATTTCGCGGCTTCAGCCGATACCATGCCTTCTGCGAACTTGGGCGACATGTAGCGGAAGAAATACCAGCTCGATTCCATGAAGGTGTCCATGGTGTCGGTTTCGCGTTTTGCCGCACCGCCGCAGCATGGGCAGGTGGTTTCGTAAAACTCGGGCATTTTTGCCAGCGGCGAACCCATGCCGTCAGGTACGACGTTTTCAGGCAGGACGACGGGCAGTTGGTCGGCAGGGACGGGAACGTCGCCGCATTTTTCGCAATGGACGATGGGAATCGGGCAGCCCCAGTAACGTTGACGCGAAATACCCCAGTCGCGCAGGCGGTATTGGGTTTTCGGTTCGCCTGCGTCTTGGCTTTGCAGTTTGGCGGCGATGGCGTCAAAGGCCGTCTGAAAATTCATGCCGTCCAAGTCGCCGCTGTTGACCAATACGCCGTTTTCTTTGTCGCCGTACCATTCTTGCCATTGGTTTGCGTCGAATGCGTTGTCGCCGACGGCAATGACTTGTTTTTTCGGCAGATTGTATTTGGTGGCGAACTCGAAATCGCGTTCGTCGTGCGCCGGAACAGCCATCACCGCGCCGTCGCCGTAACCCCATAATACATAGTTGGCAATCCACACTTCCAGCTTGTCACCGTTGAGCGGGTTGACGACGTAGCGGCCGGTCGGTACGCCTTTTTTCTCCATCGTCGCCATGTCGGCTTCGGCAACCGAACCGGCTTTGCATTCGGCGATAAATGCCTGCAATTCGGGTTTGTCGGCGGCTGCGGCGGTTGCCAGCGGATGCTCGGCGGCAACGGCAACATAAGTCGCGCCCATCAGCGTGTCGGGGCGGGTGGTATAAACTTGCAGGAATTTCGCGTAATCGCCTTCCAAGCCTTGTTTGCTGTCGTCTGAAACGGCGAAGCGCACGGTCATACCGCGTGATTTGCCGATCCAGTTGCGCTGCATGGTTTTGACTTGTTCCGGCCAGTGTTCCAGCTTGTCCAAATCGTTGAGCAGCTCTTCGGCGTAATCCGTGATTTTGAAGTAATACATCGGGATTTCGCGTTTTTCGATCAACGCGCCCGAACGCCAGCCACGCCCGTCGATGACTTGCTCGTTGGCAAGGACGGTTTGGTCGACAGGGTCCCAGTTTACCGTGCCGTTTTTGCGGTACACGATGCCTTTTTCAAACAGCTTGGTAAACAGCCATTGTTCCCAGCGGTAGTATTCGGGTTTGCAGGTGGCGACTTCGCGCTCCCAGTCAATCGCAAAACCCAGGCTTTTGAGCTGGGTTTTCATGTATTCGATGTTGTCGTACGTCCAAGCGGCGGGGGCGACGTTGTTTTTCATCGCCGCGTTTTCCGCCGGCATGCCGAACGCGTCCCAACCCATAGGCTGCATGACGTTGAAGCCGTTTAAGCGTTTGAAGCGGCTCAATACGTCGCCGATGGTGTAGTTGCGCACATGCCCCATGTGCAGCTTGCCGCTGGGGTAGGGGAACATGGAGAGGCAGTAGTATTTGGGTTTGGAAGCGTCTTCGGAGACGTTGAAAATACGGGCGTCGTCCCATTTTTTCTGCGCCGCAGGCTCAATGGCGGCGGGCTGGTAATGTTCTTGCATGTTCATTCTGTTTTTCGCTTGAAAATGTGAGGGCGGGCTGACGATTCGATAACGGCGGTATTTTGTTCTATCGATTGCCGCCTTCTGCGTTAAAAATATGCGCAAGATGTCTAATCTTGCTGCGTTTTTTGCCTTGAATCCGGCATTTCTGTGCCAAAATCCGGCCCGTTTCGAATCGCCCGTCCGCCCTGAGAAAAATAAAGGAGAGATTATAGCAGGTTGTCGGTAGGTCGGTTTGACAAAGGTCGTCTGAAACAGAACGGTATTTTTCAGACGACCTCACATTCAGACTCTTGAGTTTTCCCCACCCCACCCATATATCCGGTCTAGTTTTTACACATATCAACAACCATCACTATCATGAGCAACCAAGATTTTTATGCAACACTCGGCGTGGCGCGCGGTGCGAGCGACGACGAAATCAAAAAAGCCTACCGCAAGCTGGCGATGAAATACCATCCCGACCGCAATCCCGGCGACAAAGAAGCGGAAGAAAAATTTAAAGAAGTTCAAAAAGCCTACGACACCTTGTCCGACAAAGAAAAACGCGCCATGTATGACCAATACGGCCATGCCGCGTTTGAGCAGGGCATGGGCGGCGGCGCGGGCGGATTCGGCGGCGCGCAAGGCTTCGACTTTTCCGACATTTTCAGCCAAATGTTCGGCGGAGGCGGGGGCGGCGGCCGTCAGCCAAACTATCAAGGCGCGGATTTGCAGGTCGGCGTCGAAATCACACTGGAAGATGCCGCCAAAGGCATCAAAAAACGCATCAACATCCCAACCTACGAAGAATGCGATGTCTGCCACGGCAGCGGCGCAAAACCCGGTACGTCCGCATCGACTTGTTCGACCTGTCACGGTTCCGGTACGGTACACGTCCGCCAAGCCATTTTCCAAATGCAGCAGACTTGTCCGACCTGCCACGGCACAGGCAAGGAAATCAAAGACCCGTGCGTCAAATGCCGTGGCGAAGGCCGCACCAAAACCAGCAAAACCGTTGAAGTCAACATTCCCGCCGGTATCGACGACGGTCAACGCATCCGCTTGAGCGGCGAAGGCGAACCGGGTACGCACGGCGCGCCCGCAGGCGATTTGTACGTCAACGTCCGCGTCAAAGAACACAAAATCTTCGAGCGCAACGGCTTGGATTTGCATTGCGAGCTGCCCATCAGTTTCGCCGTCGCAGCCCTGGGCGGCGAAGTCGAAGTTCCGACCTTGGACGGCAAAGTCAAACTGAACATTCCGAAAGAAACGCAAACCGGCCGCCGTATGCGCGTCAAAGGCAAAGGCATCAAATCCCTGCGTTCCAGCGCGACGGGCGATTTGTACTGCCACGTTGTGGTGGAAACGCCGGTCAACCTGACCGACCGCCAGAAAGAGTTGCTGGAAGAGTTCGAAAAAATCTCCACCGGCCTCGACCGCAGCCAAACCCCGCGCAAAAAATCGTTCTGGGACAAAGTCGGCGAACTGTTTGACTGATTCGGGTTTGAAAACAGTAAAAGGTCGTCTGAAAGCTGATATCGTCGGCTTTCAGACGACCTTTTCATCTGTCTGCAAGGCTTTCCCGCTATAATTCCCGCTTTCGTTATTTTCAGACGACCTCTTTTCTATGAAATCCTACCCCGATTCCTATCTCCATTTCGAAAACCTCGACGTCCCCGAAACGCAAAACTTTGCCGCTGAAGCACATGCCGAAACGCGCGCGCGTTTTTTGGAAAACGATAAGGCGCGCGCGCTGTCGGACGGGATTTTGGCGCAGATGCAGGACACGCGGCAGATTCCGTTTTGTCAGGAACACCGCGCGCGGATGTACCATTTCCATCAGGACGCGGAATATCCGAAGGGCGTGTACCGCGTGTGTACGGCGGCGACCTACCGTTCGGGCTATCCTGAGTGGAAAATCCTGTTTTCGGTGGCGGATTTTGACGAGCTGCTCGGCGACGATGTGTATTTGGGCGGGGTGTCGCACTTGGTGGAGCAGCCCAACCGCGCGTTGTTGACCTTGAGCAAATCAGGCGGCGATACGGCTTATACGTTGGAAGTGGATTTGGAAGCGGGCGGGCTGGTCGAGGGCGGCTTTCATTTTCCGGCGGGGAAAAACCATGTGTCGTGGCGCGATGAAAACAGCGTGTGGGTGTGTCCGGCTTGGGACGAGCGGCAGTTGACCGAATCGGGCTATCCGCGCGAGGTGTGGCTGGTGGAGCGCGGCAAGAGTTTCGAGGAAAGCCTGCCGGTGTACCAAATCGGCGAAGACGGAATGATGGTGAACGCGTGGCGTTACCTCGATCCGCAGGGTTCGCCGATTGATTTGATTGAAGCGTCGGACGGTTTTTATACCAAGACGTATTTGCAGGTGTCGTCCGAAGGCGAGGCGAAACCGTTGAACCTGCCCGCCGATTGCGACGTGGTCGGCTATCTGGCGGGGCATCTTTTGCTGACGCTGCGCAAGGACTGGAACCGCGCGAACCAAAGCTATCCGAGCGGCGCGCTGGTGGCGGTGAAGCTGAATCGGGGCGAACTCGGGGCGGCGCAGCTTTTGTTTGCGCCCGATGAAACGCAGGCATTGGAAAGCGTGGAAACGACCAAGCGGTTTGTGGTGGCGAGCCTGCTGGAAAACGTGCAAGGCCGTCTGAAGGCGTGGCGCTTTGCCGACGGCAAATGGCAGGAAGCCGAATTGCCGCGCCTGCCGTCGGGCGCGCTGGAAATGACCGACCAGCCTTGGGGCGGCGACGTGGTTTACCTTGCCGCCAGCGATTTCACCACGCCGCTGACGCTGTTTGCGCTGGATTTGAACGTGATGGAACTGACCGTCATGCGCCGCCAGCCGCAGCAGTTTGTTTCAGACGGCATCGAAGTGCGGCAGTTTTGGGCGGTTTCGTCCGACGGTGAACGCATTCCTTATTTCCACGTCGGCAAAAACGCCGCGCCCGACACGCCGACGCTGGTCTATGCCTACGGCGGTTTCGGCGTGCCCGAGCTGCCGCATTATCTGAGCAGTATCGGCAAATACTGGCTGGAAGAGGGCAACGCCTTCGTGTTGGCGAACATACGCGGCGGCGGCGAGTTCGGCCCGCGATGGCATCAGGCGGCGCAGGGAATCAGCAAACACAAAAGCGTCGATGATTTGCTGGCCGTCGTGCGCGATTTGTCCGAACGCGGCATGAGTTCGCCCAAACACATCGGTTTGCAGGGCGGCAGCAACGGCGGCCTGATTACCGCCGCCGCCTTCGTGCGCGAACCGCAAAGCATAGGCGCGCTGGTGTGCGAAGTGCCGCTGACCGACATGATCCGCTATCCGCTGCTCTCCGCCGGCGCAAGCTGGACGGATGAATACGGCAACCCGCAGAAATACGAAGTCTGCAAACGCTGGCTGGGCGAATTGTCGCCGTATCACAATCTTTCAGACGGCATCAATTATCCGCCCGCACTCATCACCACCAGCCTCAGCGACGACCGCGTCCATCCCGCCCACGCGCTCAAGTTCTACGCCAAACTGCGCGAAACCTCCGCGCAATCGTGGCTCTACGCTCCGGACGGCGGCGGTCATACCGGCAACGGTACGCAACGCGAATCCGCCGACGAACTCGCCTGCGTGTTGCTGTTTTTGAAAGAGTTTTTGGGGTAAGGGCGGGTAGCGACACTGCTGCCGTGAATGAAAAAAGGTCGTCTGAAACTGCTTTTTCAGACGACCTTTTTTAATGGTTGTTTCAAATCAAAATATAGTGGATTAACAAAAATCAGGACAAGGCGACGAAGCCGCAGGCAGTACAGATAGTACGGAACCGATTC
>CAUSDA010000007.1:0-47607 GCA_963529965.1 uncultured Neisseria sp. | reverse complement strand
AACTGCACCTTGTGAGTTGGAGGGGATGTCCAACTTTTGGGGTGCAGTTCAAACTCGGATTTGAGGTTTTCAGACGACCTCTTTTATACAAACCTCGTCTGAAACCCCTTATAATCCAACCTTTCCCCTTTCTTCCTGCCCTCCCAATGTCCGAACTCTTCGCGCCCTCCTCCATTTCCGTATCCGAACTCAACGCCCTCGCCAAAGCCTTGCTGGAAGACCATCTTGCCGGCTTGTGGATTGCGGGCGAAGTGTCCAATCTGACCCGTGCCGCCAGCGGGCATTATTATTTCTCGCTCAAAGACAGCCGCGCGCAGGTGCGTTGCGCGATGTTCAAGGGTGCGGCGGCGCGTTTAGCGAAACCTTTGAAAGAAGGCGACCATATCGAAGTGGCGGGCAAAATCAGTATTTACGAGGCGCGGGGTGAATTTCAGATTACGGTGAACGAGGTGCGGCTCAAAGGCTTGGGGCAGCTTTACGAAGCCTACGAGCGGCTGAAGGCGCAGTTGCAGGCGGAAGGCGCGTTTGCGGCGGAACGCAAAAAACCTTTGCCTGCCCGACCGCAATGTATCGGCATCGTAACCAGTCTGGCGGCGGCGGCTTTGCGCGATGTCGTTACCACCTTGAAACGCCGCGCGCCCGAAATTCCCGTCATCGTTTATCCGACCGCCGTTCAAGGCGCGGGCAGCGAGTTTCAGATTGCCCAAGCGATTAAAACCGCATCGCAACGCGCCGAATGCGATGTGTTGATTGTCTGTCGCGGCGGCGGCAGCATTGAAGATTTGTGGGCGTTTAACGAAGAGCCGGTCGTGCGCGCCATCGAAGCCTGCGCGATTCCCATCGTCAGCGGCGTTGGACACGAAACCGATTTCACGCTCGCCGATTTCGTCGCCGACGTGCGCGCCCCCACGCCGACCGGCGCGGCGGAACTGGTCAGCCCCAACCGCCAAGAATCGTTACACCGCCTCGCCCAAGCCCAAGGTCGTCTGAAAACCGTTTTGGAACAACGCTATTTCGATGCCAGCCAAAAGCTCGACTGGCTCGCGCGGCAAATCCGCCACCCGCGCCAAAAACTCGACGAACAGCGCACCTACATCCGCAAACTGGCGCAAACCCTGTCCTATTCGATGACGCAAAACGTCCGCGCCCACACCGCCCGTTTCGAACACCAAACCCAAGCCCTGAAACATTGCCGACCTGATATTTCCGTTTACCGGCAAGACATCAACCGCTTTCAGACGACCTTGTCGCACGCCTTCCGCCAACTGCTTGCCCACCGCCGCCAAAGCCTGACCGCCCAAACCGCCCTGCTCGAAGCCGTCTCGCCGCAGCAGATTCTGGAGCGCGGCTTCTCCGTCGTTAAAAACACACGCGGACAAGTCATCCGTAACGCCGATGTTTTAAAGCAAGGGCAGAAACTGCACATCACTTTTGCCGACGGCGAAACCGACGTGCGCGTGACCAAAGAGCAGGCGCAGCGGGAATTGTTTGATTAATCGCCGGCTTGAATGAAGAAGGTCGTCTGAAAACGAGCGTGGCAAGTTTTCAGACGACCTTTTGACTTTGATGGAAGGCAAGAAACAGGACTATCGTAAACTCAGATATAGTGGATTAACTCGAAACTGATCCCAAACAAAAAGGTCGTCTGAAAATATTCAGACGACCTTTTGAGTTCAAACGATGAACGATTAGTGTTGATGCGCGCCACCGTGGTCATGGCCGTGACCGTGATCCATGCCGGATTGCGGCGCGGTTTTCACTTCCAGTTGTACGGTTTGAGGTTTGGCATTTTTGAATTTCAGGGTAACCGGTACTTTTTCGCCTTCTTTCAACGGTTTTTTCAGACCCATGAACATAACGTGGTAGCTGCCCGGTTTCAGCTCGGTTACGCCTTTTGCCGCCAGCGGAACACCACCTTTGACTTCGCGCATGCGCATCACGCCGTTGTCGTTGACATGGGTATGCACTTCAACGCGGTCGGCTACTGGGCTGCTGCCGCCGACCAAGAAGTCTTGTTTGGCTTCATCGTTGTGGATCTTCATGAACGCGCCGCCCATTTTCATGCCTTCGACGGTGGCACGCGCCCAACCGTCTTCAACGTGAACACCGGCTGCGGAAGCGGTGGATACCAAACCTGCTGCGATCAGGGTTGCCAATAATTTTTTCATGTATTGCTCCTTTATGATGAAATGGGTGGTTTTGTTGCGGCAAAAGCTTTCCGCGCGACATTGCATGTCGGTAATACTGTTCTCATCCTACATGCAATGGTCGTCTGAATGCTTTGACTCAGATTAAACAAAATGATTCAAATTAATTCATGAGAATTAATACTTAGTAAGTATAAATCATCTCAAAGTAAATTTAAACATACCCGCGCCATAATGTGATCGCCCACACGATACCCAACATCGTCAAAGCGAGCAATTGCGCGGCGGAGCCGGCATCTTTGGCGCGTTTTGCCAACTCGTGTTTTTCGGTGGAAGTGTGATCGACGGCGGCTTCGACGGCGGTGTTGAGCAATTCGGTAATCAGCGAAACAAACGACGCAATAATCAACAGCATTTTGGTCGCGGAGTCGAAATTGAGGATGAAGGTCAAGACAATCAAAATCAGGTTCAGCCACAATACTTGGCGGAACGCGCTTTCATAGCGGTAGGCAGCGGCAAGCCCGTCTTTGGAATAGCCGAATGCGTTGATGATGCGTTTGATGCCGCTTTTACCTTTTTTATCGGCAGCGTAAGAAGATGGTTTCATAAGTAATGTTTGTATCAATATTTATATTTGTAAAAAAGGGTCGTCTGAAAACGAGCGAAGCGAGTTTCGCCAAAACGAGTGAAGCGAGTTTCGCCAAAACGAGCGAAGCGAGTTTCGCTAAAACGAGCGAAGCGGGTTTTACTAAAACGGATTCGGGTTTCAGACGACCTTTCGGGATTATTGTTTGGACCAAGCTTCGACAGCGTCGGCAAACATCGCGGCGACGTCGAAGTTTTTTTGTTTCATGATTTCTTGGAAACCGGTCGGGCTGGTAACGTTGACTTCGGTCAGGTTGCTGCCGATGACGTCCAAACCTGCCAGCAAGATGCCGCGGCGTTTGAGTTCGGGGGCGAGGGTTTCGGCGATTTCTCGGTCGCGTTCGCTCAATTCCTGCGCCACGCCGCGCCCGCCTGCCGCCAGATTGCCGCGTGTTTCGCCGTTTTGCGGAATACGCGCCAAAGCATAGGGGACGACTTCGCCGCCGATAATCAGGATGCGTTTGTCGCCGTGGACGATTTCGGGAATGTAGCGTTGTGCCATGATGGTGCGGGAATCAAGCTGCATCAGGGTTTCGAGGATGCTGCCGATGTTGGGGTCTTTTTCGGTCAGGCGGAAAATGCCCATGCCGCCCATGCCGTCCAGCGGTTTGATGATGATGTCGCCGTGTTCTTTCAAAAATGCGCGGACATCGGCGGAACGGGTCGTAACCAGCGTAGGCGCGGTGAACTGGCTGAAATTCAAAATCGCCAGTTTTTCATTGAAGTCGCGCATCGCCTGCCCGCTGTTAAAGACCTTCGCGCCCTGCTGTTCCGCCAGCGTCAGGAATTGGGTGGCGTAGAGGTATTGCATATCGAACGGCGGATCGGTGCGCATAATGACGGCATCGAAGTCTTTCAAGGTCGTCTGAACTTTGTCTGCCGCTTTAAACCACTCATGATCATCGTCGCTTTTTGCACCGAGAAACTCAAACGGCGCAGCCTGAGCCGTCACCAATCCTTGCTGTACGGACAATTCGCCGCTCAAGGTATGGAAAAGCTGCCAGCCGCGTTTTGCCATCTCGCGCATCATGACGTAGGTGGTGTCTTTGTAGGTTTTGAAACTTGCCATCGGATCGGCAATAACCAGGACTTTCATGGGAACTTCCTTATAAACAAACGACGTAATCATACCTTGTATTGAGGTCGTCTGAAAGGGCGCGGGCGGTTTGGCAAAGAGGTCGTCTGAAAAGCGGGTTGTGGATTGTGTTACACACAAACTGCCTTTTCAGACGACCTCTCTCTATTTTGCGTTTAAGCGGCGGCAAGGCTGATTAACTCTGCCGCGTGGCTGCGGGTCGTGTCGGTAATGATTTCTCCGCCAAGCATACGGGCGATTTCTTCGATGCGCTGCTGATGATCCAACACGCTGATTTCGCTGACGGTTTGTTCGCCTTCGCTGTGTTTGCGCACCTGCCAATGGTTTTCACCGCAGGAAGCGACTTGCGGCAGGTGGGTCACGGCGAGCACCTGATGTTTTTTACCTAAAGCACGCAGAGCTTTGCCGACCATTTCTGCCACGCCGCCGCCGATACCGGTATCGACTTCGTCAAAAATCAGCGTAGGGACTTGCGTGTATTGGCTGGTAACCACCTGCAAGGCAAGGCTGATGCGGGCAAGTTCGCCGCCGGACGCGACTTTGTTCAACGGACGGGACGGATTGCCTTTGTTGGCGGCAACTTGAAACTGTACCTGCTCCAAACCGTGCGCAGTGGGGGAAGACGGCAGCAGGACGATGTCGAAACGCGCGCCTTTCATGGCGAGATGCTGCATATGTCCGGTCGTTTCCTCGCCCAACCTGCCCGCCGCCTGATGGCGCATGGCGGAAAGAACATGGGCGGCTTCCTGATATTCGGCAAGGTTGCGGGCAACGGTTTGCGTCAACGCTTCCAAATCGGCAGCGGCTTGCAGGCTTTGCAAGCGTTCGTCGATTTCAGCCAGCTTTTGCGGCAGGGCTTCAGGCTCGATGCGGTATTTCCGCGCCATCCCCATCAGCTCACCCATGCGCTGTTCCTGCGCCGCCAATTCGTTGGGATCGATGTCGCTGCGGCCTGCAACGTCGCGCATATTGGCACTGATTTCGCCCAATTCGGCTTCAATGCTCGCCAGCATATTCAGGCTTTCGGCAAAGCGCGGCTCAATGTTTTGCAGATTGGTCAATAGCTTTTGGCATTGATAAATTTGGCGTTGGATGCCGTTGTCGCCATCAATGTAGTCGCCGACTTCTTCGGCGGCTTGCAACAGCTCGGCAGAATGGGCAAGGCTGTCGTGGCTTTGGCTGAGGGCTTCCCATTCGCCTTGTTTGACGTCCAACTGGCTCAATTCGTTGAACTGCCATTCCAAACGCTCACGCTCGATAATGATGGTCTCGGCGTGTTCCTGCGCCTCTTGAAGGGCTTTTTTCGCATTAACCCAGTTTTGATAAAGCTGTCTGACGGTTTCCGCCTGCGCTTTGCTGCCCGCAAATGCGTCCAACAATTCGCGCTGGGCGGATTCTTGATTGAGGGAATGGTGGGCGTTTTGCCCGTGGATGTCGATAAGCTGCCCGCCGACGGCTTTAAGCTGCGCCAGCGTGGCTGCCTGATTATTGATGAAGCTGCGGCTTTTTCCTTTGGCGTCGATGATGCGGCGGATGCTGAGTTCTTCCGCGTCTTCGTCCAAAAAACCCTGCTCCTGCAATTGGGCTTTAAGTTCGGGCAAAAGGCTGATGTCGAACAATGCCGACAATTGCGCTTCCTTCGCGCCGCTGCGGACTTGGCTGTAATCGGCTTTGTCGCCCAACAAAAGCCCGATTGCATCCAACGTAATCGATTTGCCCGCGCCTGTCTCGCCGGTCAAAACAGTAAAACCACTTTGGAAATCCAGATTGAGGTTTTCAACAATGACAAAATCGCGCAGGGAAAGTGCCAACAGCATGGTAGTATTCCTTAGTAAATCGACCGCACATCGGCGGCTAACTTTAGATATGCTGATTATAACTAAGATTTTTTATAGTTTAAATAAGGTTTTCTTTATTTTATATCTAACAAACTGAATACAATGATATTATTTTTTAAAAAAAGGTCGTCTGAAAACCTATAGTGGATTAAATTTAAATCAGGACAAGGCGAGGCAACGCCGTACTGGTTTAAAGTTAATCCACTATATTTCCAGTTTTCAGACGACCTTTGCCAATCCCGCCTGATTTAATTAATCAGCCGCTCCGGCGTTTCTTCCTGCTCCTCTTCTTCGTCTGTCGGCGGCGTTTCGATCAAATCAGGCAAAACCAATTCGCCCAATTCCGTCAGCGGGGGCAAATCTTCCAAACTGTCCAAGCGCAAATCGCTCAAAAACGTCGGCGTTGTCGCCCACAACGCAGGTCGACCGACCGAATCACGATGCCCGATTACTTCAATCCACCCCCTGTCCTGCAAGGTCTGCATCACGTTCTGCGATACCGCCACGCCGCGTATGCCCTCGATATCGCCGCGCGTCACCGGCTGCTGGTAAGCAATAATCGCCAGCGTTTCCATCACAGCACGGGAATAGCGCGGCGCACGCTGTTCCTGAAGGCTGCCCAGCCGCTCGAAAGCCGCCTGCGCAATCTGAAACCGCCAGCCCTCGTGCGTATGCACCAGTTGCAACGCCCTGCCCTGCCAACGCGTTTTCAACTGCGCCAGCACGTCGATTAATTTGTCCTGAGACAGCGGCGGCACACACAATTCGCGCATGGATTTTTCGTTTAGGGGTTCGGTTTGGGTCAAAAGCGCGGCTTCAATCAGCGCGTCTGGAGGGAGTTTTTCAGTCATAACGTTAAGATTTAATTGTTTTAATATTGGTCGGACAGTCTTGGATAAGGGTTCTTTTCTTTTTTATATATTGGTTTTAAATTTTACAAACAGGTCGTCTGAACAATCTATCTGAGGTTTCAGACGACCTTTTTGAGGGCAGTGAAACATCTTTTGGCATTTCACTATACTGCCCTACTCGTCCGCAGGCTTCTGCCCTTTGCGTTCTGCCTTTCTGGCTTCGCGAATGGCTTTGAGTTCGGCTTCTTTTTGGCGGGCTTTTTTGAGCCATGTTTCCCATTGGTTCGGTGTTTCGAGGGTGATTCTGCCGATTTTGCCTTCGCGGAAGTCGGTGAGGATGTTCTCGGCGGCTTTTTGGTAGTTGATCCGTCCGCCGCTGAGGACTGCGCCGCGTTTTTTGGCTATCCATTCGAGCCATGAGTTGTCGTCCCAGTGGCTGCTGGGATCTTTGTCGGCTTGGTAGCGTTCTTGCAGCATGGGGAGGTAGTGGCGGCGGAGGTAGTCTAGGAGCTCGAGGGCGACTTCTTCTTCGTCCAGCGCGTTGCGTCCGACTGCGCCGCCGGCGGCGAGGTTGTAGCCTCCTTCTTCAACGATGATTTTCGGCCACAGCATTCCGGGGGTGTCGTAGAGCCAGAAGTCGTCGGCGAGGAAGAGGCGCTGTTCGGCTTTGGTGATGCCGGGTTCGTTGCCGGTTTTGGCGGATTTTTTGCCTATCATGCCGTTGATGAGGGTGGATTTGCCGACGTTGGGGATGCCGCAGATGAGGACGCGCAGGGGTTTTTCTATGCCTTGGCGGTGGGGAATCATGGCGCGGCAGGCTTGGGTGATTTTGCCGTGTGCGCCGGTTTCAGAGGAATCGAGGGCGATGGCGCGGGTGTCGGGGCGGCTGTTGTAGTGTTCGAGCCAGATTTTGGTGCGTTCGGGGTCGGCAAGGTCTTGTTTGTTGAGGATTTTGAGTTTGGGTTTGCCTTTGGAAAGCTGGGCAAGCAGGGGGTTTTCGCTGGAGGCGGGCATTCGTGCGTCCAGCATTTCAATCACCATGTCGACGCTTTTGGCGCGCTCGGCGATGGCTTTTTTTGCTTTGTTCATGTGGCCGGGAAACCATTGGATTGCCATGTTTTGTTCTTTCTGTCTGATTTGCGGTGGGTCGTCTGAAAAGTGGTTCGGCGGTGTTTTCGGATGACCTGAGGTTTGTCCGTTTTCTGTGCAAAGGTCGTCTGAAAGCCTTCGCGGTTTTTCAGACGACCTTTTGGTTTGGGGCGCTCAAGGTTTAGAGGTTGCCGTGTTCGTAGCGATAGTAGCCGGCTTCGTCCATACATTGCTCAAGGGATTTGGATTCGCGTCCGTGTTTGGCGTCGTGTTGCGCTTGTGATTTGCAAACGTTGATTTGACGGGAAACTTCGGATTCGCTTGCGCCGGTGCGGTGCCAACGGTAGGCGGGGACTTCGGCGGCGCAGGCGGCGAGTGTGCAGGCGAGTGCGAGGGTGATGATGGGTTTCATGGGTCTCTCCTTTTATATCGAAAAGGTCGTCTGAAAAGGGGAATCAGCGTCCGGATAGGTTTTGCGCCTGTCTGTGACGGACCAGCAGTTCGTAATGCCCTTGCAGGCGTTGGGCGAGTTTTTCAACGACATAGACGGAACGGTGCTGCCCGCCGGTACAGCCGATGGCGATGGTCACGTAGCTGCGGCTTTCTTTTTGCAGGCGCGGGAGCCAGTGGTTCATAAAGTGGTCGATGTCGTCCACCATTTCCTGCGCCAGGGGCTGCTGGTCGAGATACGCTTGAATGGGGGCGTCCATGCCGGTGTAGGGGCGCAGCTCGGGATCGTAATAGGGATTGGGCAGGCTGCGCATATCGAACATGAAATCGGCGTTGTTCGGCACGCCGTATTTGAAGCCAAAAGACTCGAGGATCACCAAAAGCCCCCTGCGCTCGATGTTGAGCCATTGTTGAACGGCATAACGCAGTTGCTGCGCGTTCATTTTGGATGTGTCGATACAGTAGGCGATGTCTTTGAGCGGGAACAGCCATTCGCGCTCTTTTTGCAGGCTTTCCAGCAGGGTAAGGTTCAGTCCCGACAGTGGATGGCCGCGCCGCGTTTCGGAAAAACGGCGCACCAGCACGCTTTCTTCTGCCTCCACAAACAATACTTCGACCTGATGGCCTTCATCGCGCAGGTATTGGATTTGCTCCTGCGCTTCCTGAATGTTGATGCCGGAGCGGACATCGACGCTCACGCCGAGTTTGGTTTCATCGGCGCGCTCAATATGGTGCAGCACCAGCGAAGGCAGCATTTCCAGCGGCAGGTTGTCCACGCAGAAATAGCCGAGGTCTTCAAGCTGTTTGAGGGCAACGGACTTGCCCGAGCCGGACAATCCGCTAATCAGGACGATTTTCATGGTTTTGTTCGTTTTCTTTGAGTTGTGTTTGATGGCGTTCGAGGAATTCTTTGGTACTGTCTTTGCCGCGCAACTGGAGGATGTAGTTGCGCACCGCCGCTTCAACCAATACGGCAAGGTTGCGGCCCACGGCGACAGGCAGGGTGACGGAACGGACGTTGACGTTGAGGATGGACTCGGTTTCCGTGCGTATGCTCAAGCGGTCGAGCTGCTTCATATAATCGTCGTCGGCAGCGACCAGGTTGATAATCAACTGGAGGATTTTTTTCGGACGGATGGAGGTTTCGCCGAAAATGTGGCGGATGTTGAGTATGCCCAAACCGCGCACTTCAAGGAAATCACGCAACATCGGCGGGCAGCGGCCTTCGAGCGTTTCGGGACCGGTACGGAAAAGCTCGACCGCATCATCGGCAATCAGGCTGTGTCCGCGCGAAATCAATTCCAACGCCAACTCGCTTTTACCCAAGCCGGAATGACCGGTAATCAACACGCCGACTTCAAATACATCGAGGAATACGCCGTGTTTGACGATGGAAGTTGCCAGCGTGCGTTGCAGGTAAATCCGCAACACGTCCATCAAATACGGGCTTTCGAGCTTGGAAGTCAAGAGCGGGATGTCGTTTTTATGGCAGTAATCGCGCAATTTGGGCGAAACCGCCAGACCGTTGGCAACGATGACCAGCGACATGGGAATATCGAAGAGTTCGCCGAAATCGTAATTCAATTCGCCCGATTCGAGGCGTTTAAGATATTCGGCTTCGGCAACACCGACAACTTGGATTTGATTGGGATGGATAAAATTCAAATGGCCGACCAACGCCAAAACGGGTTTGTCGGCCTCTACTCCGATGCGGTTGTCCGCACCCGAATTGCCTGCCGCCCAAGCAAGTTGGAGCTTGTGCTGATTGTCGGAAAACAGGCGGCGGACGGATATACTGGGCATTCTTTACTCTTCTGCCAGAAGTTTGCGCACCTCCTCGGCAGAGGTCGCGGACATCAAGGCTTCACGGACGGCTTTTTGCGAGAACCTGCCCGCCAGTTTGGACAAGACTTCCAAATGCTCGCCGGTCGCATTTTCCGGCACCAACAAAGTGAAAATCAGGGATACGGGTTTGCCGTCGGGCGCATCGAAAGCGACCGGCTCTTTCGTGCGGATAAACGCGCCGGTGGCTTTTTTCACGCAGGCATGACGGCCGTGCGGGATGGCGACGCCCTGACCCAAGCCGGTCGAACCCAGCTTTTCGCGGGCAAACAGACAGTCGAAGACATCGCCGTGAGGTAATTCTGCTTCATGTTCAAGCAGCAGGCCCGCTTCTTCAAACAAGCGTTTTTTGCTGCCGACTTCCAAGTCTAAAACGATATGGGACAAAGGCAAAATTTCGCCGATAAGGCTCATAGAAATCTCTTTTGATGTGGCAAAATGAAATGGAATTGTACCGACTGTCTGTACAAACCTCAATCCTGAACACGCAATTTACACTCAGATTGCTAACAAGAAACGCTGCTTCTTTGATATTTCTTAACTCATACACAAGGTCGTCTGAAAACGGCGGCAAGTGTTTTACAGCAGGTTTGGCTACCAGACAAAACTCCGCCACCATCGTCAACCCGCCCTGCCCCAAAAGCAAAACGTCGTCTGAAACCCTTTTCAGACGACGTGTTAACCATTTTATTGCCTTACAACCGCGTGGCAGCCAAAGCCCACAAATAATGCCCCGCCAGACCCAAAAACCACAGCAGGCCGATATAGTTGTTATCCAGAAACACTTTAAAACAAGTCTGGCGGTCGCGGGTTTTGATGGCATGGTATTGACCGATTTGCAGCCACACCACCGCAGGCAGCATGATCCAATACGGCCATGTCGCGCCGATTTTCACACCCAACACCGCCATCAGCGCGGTAAACCAAAAATGGCAGAGCATAGAAGCGGAAATATCGTGATCGCCGAACGTGATCGCCGAAGTTTTAATCCCGATTTTCAAATCGTCTTCCTTGTCCGACATCGCATAAATCGTGTCGTAGGCAAGCGTCCACAAAGCATTGGCGGTAAACATCAGCCACGCCGTAGAAGGCACGCCGCTGCGGACGGCGGCAAACGCCATCGGAATCCCGAAAGAAAACGCCAGCCCCAAATAAAACTGCGGCAGCGGGAAAAACCGTTTGGTAAAGGGGTAAGTCATCGCCAGAAACAGCGCGGGAACGCTCATCACCCAAGTCAACAGGTTCAGCGGCGTCATGCAGAGGGCGGCAAGCAGGCAGAGGATGACGGTCAGCAGAATCGCTTCCGTTTTAGAAACCAACCCGCGGGCAAAGGGGCGGTTTTTCGTGCGCTCGACCGAACCGTCAAAATCGCGGTCGGCAAAGTCGTTGATCACGCAGCCTGCGCTGCGCATAAAGAACGTACCGGCGGTAAACGCCCAAAAAATATCCGCTTCCGGAATGCCTTCCGAAGCGACCCATAACGCCCAATAGGTCGGCCAAAGCAGCAACAACGTGCCGATAGGCTTGTCGATGCGCATCAATTTACCGTATATGACCATCCGTCCGACGGCATAGCGCGGGAAAAAATGTAGGAGAACACGTCTTATCTTCATGCGAATGTGAAAAATATGTTATTGGTATAATAAATCAATTTGTAATTATTGCTTAGCGTATTATGTTCATTATAAATCAATTTTTAGATTTTACTATTTTCTCTAGGCTCTTATCCCCAACTTTTACAGAAAGATACAAAAACGGCATATCCGCGCCCTACACAAACTGCGCCAACCCCGCCAAAAAATATTCCGTCAATTCCAACACCTCGCCATCCCAATCGAAATAAGACCTGCGGGCGGCGACAGGTCGTCTGAAATCATCCTGACCGCCAACGTTTTCCATCAGGCAAAACTCGAATGCCGAACGCTTCAAGGGCAGCGTACCGTCAAACAGCCGCTCGCCCAAAGGCTGCGTGCCGCAATCCAATACGCCGCGCCAGGCTTGCGATTGCGGGCTGCACGCGCTGCGCGCCTGTACGACGGGAACGCCGTCCAGATGCAGCAAAACGTCGCGGACGAATTGCGGGGCGGCGGTTTCGGCATGGTTTTCGCCAAACGAATTGCCCTGCCCGTCCAGTTCGCCCATATACAGCACTTTTACCGTAAAACTGCCGCCCAAGGCGCGTAAAGCGGCTGTCAGCGATTGTGCTTGACACAAAACGGTGGCGCGTTCGCCCCAGCCCTGCGGCAGTTCGTCGGGAAGTTTGTCTTGCCAATTCAAGGGGGGATTCATGGGGTTTAGATTGATGTGTTTCATGGCAAAATGAATAAATTTTCAGACGACCTCTAAATTTTAAAAGGTCGTCTGAAAACTTATTTAATAATCGGGGTGGCGAGAACAGCCAGAGTAAAGAATTTTACAATCATTTGAATACTGACTACACCCGTCAAAAGCTTTTTGTTCTGCTTTTTCTAGATAATCATCGCTTTTTGCACTATAGCTTTTACTACCCACAGCAATCGCACTGCAAGCATTGCGTACTTCTGTCATCATACGACAACCCTTTCCATCTCTATGCAGCGGATTTTGCCCGCCTCCTGCTTTAATGCATTTTGCCAAAGCTTCTTTATTAGCAGAACGGTAACCTTCAGTGTTATTTTCTGCATAGCCAACGGCATCATTGGCAGGATTATAATAAATGACACCCCAGCGGTTCGGAATCTTGACGACTCGGTTTGTTTGCCCTATAGGTCGGTTATTGCCACTACAACCAGGTAGGTCAGGATGGTAAACGCAAGGATTACTCATCTCATTAGCTAGAATCAGTTGACTTAAGGTTACCATTATGAACGTTAAAAATAACTTTTTCATTATTAATCCTTTATTTTATTCCAGTGCTACCGTCATCTTTTTTTACTTCTATCCTTATTCACTCTAGGCGACCCATCCGAATTGGTCGGGCTGTTTCCACCTTGCAGAATGTTATAAGTATTGAACCCCAACGACGACCCGATCAGATTCCCCACCAGCAACGGCGCGGTGATCATCAGCGTACCCATCATCAGCCCCAAACCGCCCTGCATGATCGTAATCTGCACAATACCCAGTCACGATGGAATATTGCTTAGTTACCGTATAAAATTTTTCAGACGACCTAAAATCTTAAAAAGACCGTCTGAAAAATCAAATCAATCAACACGATAATCAGGGTGGCGGGAACATGCAGAATAGCGTATTTCACAAGAATCAGAATATTTACTGCATGTTCTCAAAACTTCTTGCTCAAGTTCATCCAAATAGTCGCCACTTTTAATTGCATAACCTTTGGTTCTTCCCATTGCAATGGCACTGCAAGAATTCCTATTTCTAGTTCCTAACCTACACCCTTTTCCGTCGGAAGCTATCGGATTCTGACCGCCACCTGCTTTGATGCAGCTTGCTAGGGCTTCTTTTTCAGCACTCCCATAACCTTTGGTATTATTATCTGAATAACCAAATGCCCTGTTTGCAGGGTTATAATAAATGGCACCCCAACGATTAGGAATATTAATTACCTGTCGTGACGCAGACGAACCATTTGCCCCGCACCCTGCCAAATCAGGACGTTGAATACAGGGATTCATCACCGGATCATTGATGGCATTCAACCCTTCGGCAGAGATAAATCCACTTAATGCCATAGAAAATACTAAAAATATTCTTTTTACCATTTCATCCTCCATTTCTTACTACCAAAGACATTGTGTTACTCCCTTTATCCTTAATCCCAAGGCACATTAACAACGAACCCAAAAACCTCAGTTCCTTGAAAATACTGCTTGGACGAATCATACAGTAAACACAAGCTGAACCCCAGTTCCATCAGTATCTCCAGCGACAGCACAATTTCGTTCAGCAGCAACTCCTCCACCACTTTTAATCGTTTTCAGACGACCTTTCGTCCGTCTCCACCTTATCCAACTCCATCCACTCCGCATCGGGGAAATCCGTTTTCAGACGACCCTTTAGATATGCCAAGCTGTCTTGGGCGATGTGTTCGTCGCGGCTGTCGTGGATGTGGTTGAAAATCAGGCTGTGCAAGCTGATGCCGTATTGTTTGAGCGCGGCGAAGCTGAGCAGGGTGTGGTTAATGCTGCCGAGCCGCCCGCTGGTAACGAGAATGACGGGATAAGCCTGTTGCTGAATATAATCAATGGTTAACAGGTTTTCCGTCAGAGGAACCATCAATCCGCCCGCGCCTTCGACCAACACGATTTCGTATTGTGCCGCCAGTTGCTCTGTGGCGGCGCGGATTTTGTTCAAGTCCAAAGTCCTGCCGTCCAGACGGGCGGCGAGGTGGGGCGAGGCGGGATAGCTGAAGATTTCGGGCATGGTCAGCCCTTGTTTGTCGGCTTCCTGCATGGGTATGCCCATGATGTTGCGGTGGACGGCGATGTCGTCGGCGATGTTTTGGCATCCGGTTTGCACGGGCTTTTGCGTGATCACGCTTTTGCCCTGCTGCAACAATTGTTTTGCCAACATGCCGGTGGCGATGGTTTTGCCGATGTCCGTGTCTATGCCGCTGACGAAGTAAACGCCTTTCATTTGCTGTGTTCCTTCAAGATTTGTACGGTTTTGTCGGCAAGTTCGGTCAAGAGGTCGTCTGAAATGATGTAAGGTGGCATGAGGTACACCAGCCTGCCGAATGGGCGCACCCAAATGCCCTGCGCCACGCAGTCCGCTTGAAAACGCGCCATATCCACGCCTTTTTCCAGCTCGATCACGCCGATGGCACCCAAAACGCGCACGTCTTTCACGCCGCGGATGTCCCATGCGGTTTTCAGACGACCTTTTAAGATGCTTTCGATGCGGCGGATATTTGCCTGCCAATCTTGGGACAAAAGCAGCTTGACCGAAGCGCAGGCAACGGCACACGCCAGCGGGTTCGCCATAAACGTCGGGCCGTGCATAAACACGCCCGCTTCGCCGCGCGAAATCGTTTCGGTGACTTTTTGCGAAGTGATTGCCGCCGCCAGCGTCATATAGCCGCCGCTCAAGCCCTTGCCGATACACATAATATCCGGCACGACCTCCGCGTGCTCGCAGGCAAACATCTTGCCCGTGCGCCCGAATCCGGTGGCGATTTCGTCAAAAATCAACACGATATCAAATTCGTCGCACAAATCGCGCAACTCGCGAAGATACTGCGGATGATAAAAATACATGCCGCCCGCGCCCTGCACGACCGGTTCCAAAATAAAGGCGGCGATATCCGCATGATGCGCTTCAAACAAGGCGCGGACAGGCTGCAAATCCGCCCCATCCCATTCATCGTCGAAACGGCTTTTTGGATTATCGACAAAATAACGCTGCGGCAGAGCGCTGCCGAAAATATGGTGCATCCCCGTTTCCGGATCGCAGACGGACATCGCGTTCCAAGTATCGCCGTGATACCCGCGCCGCACCGTCGCAATATTCTGCTTCGCGGTCAAACCCCGCGCCTGCTGGTATTGCACCGCCATCTTCAACGCAACTTCCACCGAAACCGAACCCGAATCCGCATAAAAAATACGGTCCAAACCCTGCGGCAAAATCCCGACCAATAATTTACCCAGTTCCACCGCCGGCCCGTGCGTCAAACCGCCGAACATCACATGCGACATTTGTTTAATCTGCGCCTCAACTGCCTGATTCAAAAAGGGATGATTGTAGCCGTGTATCGCACACCACCAAGACGACATCCCGTCAATCAGCCGCGTACCGTCCGCCAATTCGATATGCACACCCTCCGCACGGCGCACCGGATAAACAGGCAACGGATCGGTCATGGACGTATAGGGATGGAGCAGATGGACGCGGTCGAAATCGAGCAGGGAGGAAGTGTGTTCGGGCAACATATTTTCTGAGAAGGGTTTATATCAAATTCCGCTATTTTAACCCACTCTGATTAGATGAAAACCTGAAAAGTCCCTATCGGATAAGGAAAAGGTCGTCTGAAAACCTGTTTTCGGTGATGTGGTTCATATCCGGCATAGTATGCAGAAAAATATCGGGCAGCCTAAAAACAAGCCGTTTGAAAGGCGGACTTTCAAACGGCTTTATTTTGGGAAGTTCAAGTGAAATAGCTAATCACGGCGTGAACATGAATATCTATGTCCTGTCAGCATCCCAAAACCAAGGACATTAAAAGATAAATTCAGGTCAACGAAGGCAGATTAATGCAGCGTACCGTTTGATTCCTCATCAGAGTCGCAGAAATTGCAGTAATGATAGACGTCGACGTCTATTTCCGTACCCGTCAGATAACAAAATTCTATGATTTCCCGACTAAATCCTATATAGGGATTTTGTTCTGCATCCACAACATATTCAGGGACAACTTCCAACCAAAATTTTGCTTGGTATTGCCGACGGAATCGGGCAAGTGCATCAATGTTCCCGTGCAATTGGCGGACAATCCGCAGGCACTGTCCTTCTGCATCATTGACCGGCTGATCTTGGCGGCAGCCATTCCATGCGCTCCAATCAGCCGGCTGTGGGCGTAGCATTCCATTAGCTAAATGCGTCTCTCCACACCGGGTAACAGAAAACGGCTGGATACCGAGCAATTGCGTCAATTCATCGGCGCAATTGTGGTCGGATACCATACGGAAATAGCTGTAACAATTGGGGAGAATCATCATATTTTTTGTTTTCAGACGACCTTCACATCATCCCTACAACTCAATCCCTTTCAGCTTCGCCACAGTATTGATGTCTTTATCGCCGCGGCCGGACAGGTTGACCAGAATCACTTGGTCTTTGCCCATTTTCGGCGCGTTGGCGACTGCCCATGCGAGGGCGTGGCTGGATTCGAGCGCGGGGATGATGCCTTCGAAGCGGCACAACAAATCAAAGGCTTCGAGTGCTTCGTCGTCTTTGGCGACGGTGTATTCGACGCGTTTGATGTCGTTCAGGTGGCTGTGTTCCGGGCCGATGCCGGGGTAGTCGAGACCTGCGGAAACGGAGTGCGTACCCAAGACTTGGCCGTTTTCGTCCTGCATCAGGTAGCTGCGGAAGCCGTGCAATACGCCGATGGGGGCTTTGCTGGTAATCGGCGCGGCGTGGTCGGGGGTATCCACGCCCAAACCGCCGGCTTCCACGCCGACGAGGCGCACGTTTTCTTCGCCGATATACGGGTGGAACAGCCCGATGGCGTTCGAGCCGCCGCCGACGCAGGCAACGGCGACGTCGGGCTGTCTGCCGATGGCTTCCTGCATCTGCGCTTTGGCTTCGTTGCCGATAACGCATTGGAAATCGCGCACCATTTCGGGATACGGCGCGGGGCCGGCGGCGGTACCGATGATGTAGAACGTGTCGTCCACGCGGGCGACCCATTCGCGCATGGCTTCGTTCATCGCGTCTTTCAGCGTTCGGCTGCCGCTGTCGACGCTGACCACGTTCGCGCCCAATAATTTCATGCGGAACACGTTGGGCATTTGGCGCTGGATGTCGTCCGCGCCCATATACACGTCGCAAGTCATGCCGAAGCGGGCGGCAACAGTGGCGGAGGCCACGCCATGCTGACCCGCGCCGGTTTCGGCGATGACGCGTTTTTTGCCCATACGGCGGGCAAGCAGTGCCTGACCGATGGTATTGTTTACCTTGTGCGCGCCGGTGTGGTTCAAATCTTCGCGCTTCAACCAGATTTGCGCGCCGCCCAAATGCTCAGACAATCGCGCGGCATGGTAAACGGGGCTGGGGCGGCCGACGTAGTGTTTCAAATCGCGGTGGAACTCTTCCCAAAACGACGGGTCGTTTTTCGCTGCTTGATAGGCATCCGCCAACTCTTGCAAGGCGGGAATCAGAGTTTCGGAGACATAAAGCCCGCCGTGTTCGCCGAAAAAGCCCTTCTCGTCGGGCGCGTGGTAGTTTTTCATCGGATTTCTTCCTTGTCTGTTTTTTCAGACGGCCTCGGTCTGTTAAAGGCCGTCTGAAAGGGGAAATTGTCGGCAATTATAACTGCTTTTCACACAAACCCGCCATTTCGAAAAACGCCCGATACGCCGCTGCCTTTTTCGCCAAACTCAAAGGATAGGCGCGCGAAGTGGACGGCAGGCGGGTCAGGGTCAAATCCCGTCCGGCAAACGGAAACGGCACGGTTTCGCCCGTTTTCGGCATTTTGATGCCGCCACCCTGAATATCGAGCAGGACTTCCGTCGCCTTACCGCCGGTGGTACAGATATGGCGGCAGTCGGGCATCTGTGCCAACACCACCGCTAAATCGACGGTTTCCACCACTTGCAAAAACTTGTCGGACGCATTACCGTGTTCCCGCACCGCCTTCAACACAGTCGGACAGGAGGCAATCCCCCGTTCGCGCAAAAACGCCTTGATTTTCTCCGCATCAAACGCTTTTTCAGACGGCATCTGGAAATGCGCCGCATCATTAAAAAACACCAGCCCGTAGACGCGCCACATATCGTTTTGAAAATTCGGATAATGAAACTGCATCGCGCGTTTGTCTTCCTTGGGCGGAAACGTCCCCATCATCATTACCGTCGCCTGCGGCGGCAGCAAGGCGGGAAAAGGGTGGGATTCGATTTCGAGCGGAGCGGACATAATGATTTCCTTGATAATGAAAATATCGGACGCAAAATAAAACGACAGCCGCCTTTTCAGACGACCCCTGCCTTATCCTGAAACAAGTTTACAAGCCGACAGACAACGTTATCGCAAACGGAACAGCCGCTTTAGCGATATGTTAGAATAAAACCACGAAACATAGAAAAGAAAGGTCTCAATGCAAAAAATTCCTATTGAATACTACAACCTCAATTTATTCGAACAACTGGACAGGCCTGTCATTGCTTTCGTAAAAAAAAGGCCGTTCAGGAAAGTGGAGAACCTTCATGTCTTTGCTTCAACAGAGGCATATGAAAAAGAAAGGAGAAAGTTTGAAATCACCGGCTACAAAGCGCAAACCATCCCTTTAGGCATGTCTCTTGATGCGGTTATCTGGCAACCCTATTATGTAAACCTTGTTATATCCGGACTTGATACATCGGACATTATCTTTTCCAAAGACGATTTGCAGCCCCTGAAAGACCTTATCGACAGCTTTTGCATTATGTTTGCAGCAACAAATGCCGAAATAGAAAATGCGAAAGCCTACGAGTTGATGAAAAACAAAACCGTTTATTTTCTCGGACAACTCCTTACCAAAGAGTTTAAGGTGGGAGACAGAATCGGTTTCGAAGGCATTCAAAGAGAATCAGACGGTAAACATTATGTATCCGTCAAATGTTTCCTGACTAGGGAAAGTGCTGAAAAATTCAATATGAACAACCGCCCCGTAACGCCCGCCAATTTGGGATACCTCAAATATTTCTGGTGCAAACCGGTCATTATCGAACCACACCGAGACTACTGGATTGAGTTTCTATAACACTGACAGAGCATCCATCGTTTGATAAGGAACTTATCCTCTCTTGAATCTTTCAGACGACCTTCTGCCCATACCGCATCAGCGTCATGCCGCCGACCGCCGCCGCGCAACCCGCAACCAGCGAAATATGCAGCGGTTCGCCCAAAACCCACGCCGAAGACAGCATACCGAAAATCGGCACCAACGTAATATACGCCGCCGCGCTGCCTGCGCCCAAAGTCTTTACGCCTTCGAAATACCACGCGTAGGCCAATACCGTTGCGCCGATGACCAGCCACGCCAAGGCTGTCCAACCGCGCCCATCCATTGCCGCTATCGCCTCAAACGGCACTCCGTCCGTCCACAACGCCACCACCGACAACATCAGCGCGCCGATGAACGACGTTGCCGCCGTTACCGTCAACGCGTCTATCCCGCGCAAAACCGCACGCCCGATTAAGGTATAAGCCGCCCAGCAGACCACGCAGCCGAAAATCAGCCACTCCCCCGCCTTGATGCCGCCCGACAACACCGCCAACGGCTGTCCTTGCGTAACCGCCACAATGGCACCGCTGACCGCCAGCAGCATACCCGCCAAAATCTTCGCATTTAAACGTTCGCCGAAAAGCCAAGCCGCCAGCAGCAGCGTCAGCACGGGATTCACCGCCACCACCACCGCCGCCTTACCCGCCGGCATCGCCTGCAAACCCAGCATGAAAAACACCGCATAGCCGCACACCCCGACGGAAGCGGCTGCCGTCAAGCCCTGCCATTGCCGCGCCGACAAAGCCGCCAAAGTCGCAAACCTGCTGCGCGCAAACAACCAACCCAACAACAAAACCGAAGCCAGTACAAACCGAACCGCCCCGCCGGTCAGCGGCGGCAGCGACTGCCCCAGCATCCGCCCCATCGGCCAAGACGCACCCCACAACACCGCCATCCCCAGCAGTTTCAAATGTACAGAATAACGTTCCATCTCATTCCTTTATCAACAAAGGTCGTCTGAAAACCCGATTTCAAGTTTTCAGACGACCTTCCAGTATTGCTGTTGTCAACAGATTACTTGGGCTGCCAAGAGTCTTTCAGCGTGACCGTGCGGTTGAACACGGGCTGCTCAGGGCGGTGGTCTTTGCGGTCGGTCACGAAATAGCCCAGACGCTCAAACTGCCAACGGCTTTCGGCGGGCAGGTTTTTGGCTGCGGGTTCGGCGTAGGCGGTGATTTCCTTAATGGATTCTGGGTTGAGGAAATCGGTAAACGGCAGGTATTCGCCGTCTTCGCCGCGCACGGCATCGGGGCGCTCGACGGTAAAGAGGCGGTCGTACAGGCGGACTTTGATTTCGGCGGCGTGTTCGGCGGAAACCCAGTGAATCACGCCTTTGACTTTTCTGCCTTCTGGATTTTTGCCCAAGGTGTCATGGTCGATGCTGCATTTGAGTTCGACCACATTGCCCGCTGCGTCTTTCACTACTTCGTCACACTTAATCACATAGCCGTGGCGCAGGCGTACTTCGCCGCCCGGAGTCAGGCGTTTGAAGCCTTTGGGCGGATTTTCGGCAAAGTCGTCCGCCTCGATGTAGATGGTTTGGGACACGGGGATTTCGCGCTCGCCCATTTCTTCGTGATTGGGGTGGAACGCGGCACGGCGGCTTTGGGTTTTGCCGGCTTCAAAGTTGGTCAGGGTCACTTTGAGCGGGTTCAAAACAGCCATCAGGCGCGGGGCAGAGTTTTCCAGCTCTTCACGAATCGCGCCTTCCAACACGCTCATATCGACGATGTTTTCAGATTTGGAAATACCGGCGCGTTTGGCAAACAGGCGCAGGCCTTCGGGCGTGTAGCCGCGGCGGCGCATACCGGAAATGGTCGGCATACGCGGATCATCCCAGCCGGAAACGTGGCCGTCTGAAACCAGTTGGTTCAGCTTGCGTTTGGACGTGATGGAATACAGAAGCTCCAAACGGGAAAACTCGTATTGGCGCGGACGGGTGGCGTGCGGCGCGGGGATGTTGTCCAACACCCAGTCGTACAGCGGGCGGTGGGCTTCAAATTCGAGCGTACACAAGGAATGCGTGATGCCTTCGATGGCATCGGAAATGCAATGCGTGTAGTCGTACATCGGGTAGATGCACCATTTGTCGCCGGTGTTGTGGTGATGGGCGCGGCGGATGCGGTAGATGACGGGGTCACGCATATTGATGTTGCCTGATGCCATGTCGATTTTCAGGCGCAGGGTTTTGCTGCCGTCGGGGAACTCGCCGTTTTTCATGCGCGTAAACAGGTCGAGGTTTTCTTCGATACTGCGGTCGCGGTAAGGGCTGTTTTTACCCGCCTCGGTCAGCGTGCCGCGGTATTCGCGCATTTCTTCGGGCGTCAAATCATCAACATACGCTTTGCCGTCTTTGATTAAACCGACGGCGTAGTCGTAAAGTTGGTCGAAATAATTGGAAGCGAAACGCGGCTCGCCCGCCCAATGGAAACCGAGCCACTCGACGTCTTCTTTGATGGCGTTGACGTATTCGTCGTTTTCTTTTTCAGGGTTGGTATCGTCGAAACGCAGATTGCACAAGCCGTCGTAAATATACGCCAAACCGAAATTCAGGCAGATGGATTTGGCGTGGCCGATGTGCAGGTAGCCGTTGGGTTCGGGCGGGAAACGGGTTTGGATGGCTTCGTGTTTGCCGCTTTTTAGGTCTTCTTCGATGATGGTGCGGATGAAATGGTTGTCCGCGAATTGGTCTTTATTGAGCATGGTCGGGAGCTATCTGAAAATATGATGTCGTGCCGATTTTACCTGAAAACAGGACGGCTTTACAGTCAATACGGGATACAGAGGTCGTCTGAAAACCGTTTCAGACGACCTCTGTATGGACAATTACGAATCGGATGAAAGATTAGAATGGTCGGAAGTATTGTCTTCCGGACGTTTGAATGCGGTTGATGAATCGATAAAATCAACCAGCTGGTTCATCAACAGAACGATACCCAAAATAACCAAAATTGCGATTGGGTAAAAAATCCAAAGCAAACCGGTAGTGCCGATAAAAGACCAGCGCATGGATGCCCAAAATGCTTGAAGCGAGGATTTTTCCAAAGAGAGCAGCTTGGGGCGGGCTGCGGTGGCGATAATGGAGGCAATCAGCGAACCAACATAAAATACAGGCAACCCTAGCCACAAAAAACCTGATCCGTGATGATCGTAATTAGGGGAGTAAGGGTCATTATGACTGTCAGCACTGTCTACCGCCATCATAAACAACAACCAAAGTATGGTTGTTATCCACACGCTGCCCGCCACAGTAGCAGGTCGCAAACGATGGGAAAGCAGGACATAAACCAGATTCGCCGAGACAAGCATCAACATACCGGCAATCAATGTAATCCCGAAACGTTCGGGGTCGGCCTGACTGAACCATATTGAAGTCGTGATGATAATAATGATAGTGCCAGCCAATGAAAGGCCGGAAAATGTTCTTTCGCTGATACTGGGGAAATTCATCTTTATGTCTTTTCAAAACTGTTCTTCTGAATCAAAGAACATTCATATACGGATGATTGTTTTCAGACGACCTGCCCATTCAATAGCAGCCATCTGAAAACGCCTCCCCATTGTACCCGAATTTCATTAACCTTTTGTAACCCCCGAAATCAAAGCGGCACAGGCTCGGCAACCAGCCATTCTACGCCCGCATCACCTAAAACCTTCTGCATGGCGGCTTCCGGTACGCGGTCGGTAAATACTTTGTCAAACGAGCCGATGTCGCCCAGCCTGACCAAGGCATTGCTGTTGAATTTGCTGTGGTCCACGCCTAAATACCTGACCCGCGCATTGGTCATCATCGCCTGCATGACGCTGACTTCTTTATAGTCGTAGTCCAAAAGCGAGCCGTCGCTTTCCACGCCGTGCGTACTCATGACAGCATAATCGACTTTAAACTGATTGATAAAATCGACCGTCGCCACACCCGTAATCCCGCCGTCCAAGGGGCGAACGACGCCGGAAGTGATGATGACGGTGTAGTCAGTGCGTGCGGACGTAATGGAGGCGACGTAAATATTGTTGGTGATAATCCGCAGGTTTTTACGCTGCTTGACCAACTCGGCGGCAACGGCTTCCATCGTCGTGCCTATACTGATAAACAACGACGAATTGTCAGGAATGTGGGCGGCAATCAGGCGGGCGATGGCGTTTTTTTCATTTTGGCAGTGTTTTCGCTTGCCTTGCGCCACGCCGCCGGAAATATCGCCGACCGACGCTCCGCCGTGATAACGCTTCAACTGCCGCGTTTCGCTCAATTCCTGTATGTCGCGGCGTATGGTCTGCGGGGTCACGTCCAAAGCTTCTGCAAGCTGCTCGACCGTCATGAAATGCTGCTCGCGCACCAGGGCGAGGATGTGTTCGTGTCTTTGTATTTTCGGTTTCATCTGGATTCGTTTCAATTCGTTCCGGTTCGTTTGAATTCGGATTGTACGCCTTTTGCCCAAAATCGGAAAAGGCTGCCGCCGATTCGGCTTTACCCAAAACCAAAGGTCGTCTGAAACCTGAATCCCGGTTTTCAGACGACCTTTTTGCTGTGTCCGTGTTATTCCGCTTCGTATTTGCGTTCCAAACGCTCCACGCACGCGCTTAAGTGTTTGCGCATGACTTTGACGACACGGTTGCGTTTGCCGTTGACCAGCAGGTCGAGGATTTCGCGGTGTTCGGAATGGGTGTGGGTGTTGATGGCGCGTTTTTCATGACGCTGCGCATCGAAGACGGCGACAATGAGCGAAGAGCGGGCGCACAGGGTGTTCATGATGTCGAACAAGACGTTGTTGTCGATCAGGCGCGCCAGTTCGACATGGAAGGCGTTGGACAGGCGGTTCCAACCCACGCGGTCGCCGCTGTCGGACGCCTGTTCTTCACGCTCAATCATGGCGTAGAGCGGCTGGAGGCGGGTTTCCAAATCGGGCATATCGGACAGAAGGTTCAAAATCATGCTTTCCATTTCGATACGCGCGTTGAACACGTCCTGCATTTCCTTCAAATCGGGAACATGGACGAACGCGCCGCGATTGGGCTGCAAATCGACGATTTTGTCGTGTGCCAACAGGGACAGCGCGCCGCGCACTGTATTGCGCGAGCAAACCATCTGGCGGCACAGCTCGGATTCGGTCAGTTTTTTGCCGGGCAGCAAAACATGGTCGGTGATGCCGTCCAAAATCAGGGCGTAAACGCGGAACAGCTCCGAATCATGCCTGCCTGCCGGCATCATGGAAGAAGGGGTAGGCGCATGGAGGGTATCGTTATCGGTATTCATTATTTAAGCTCTCCTCATAGTCTGGCGTGTCATATCGTTTGAAATAACAGAAATTTTGCGACGGCGGCAACCCGCCCCGTATCGCTTTTTGCTTGATTCCATTTCGATATAGCACAAAATCTGATTAAGATATAATTAAAAATTGTTGACAATCTCTAGTGAAGCTTGCACAATATCCTCACAAGGCCAAGTTATGAAGGCTGAATAGAGAGAGAATCCACAATAAGCAAGCAGATATATTCATAGTGTAGCGTGAATATATCTGCTTTTTTGTCGGGCGGGCTTTATTCACGCTTTAACAGTATTCCGCCTCTAAACGCTTTTCAGACGACCCCTGAAAGATACGGGAGGTCGTCTGAAAAATTACTCTGCTTCGACGGTTTCAAAACTGTGGGTGATTTTCGCCGCCTTGCCCAGCATAATCGAGGCGGAACAATATTTCTCGGCGGACATCTGTACGGCGCGCTCGATGGCGGATTCGGTCAGGTTGTGTCCGATGACTTTAAAATGGATGTGGATTTCGGTGAACACGCGCGGGGCATCGTCGGCGCGCTTCGCGGTAACCGTCGCCTGGCAGTCCACCACCTTTTGACGCTGCTTCTCGGCAATCATCACGACATCGATGCTGGAACAGCCCGCCACACCCAAAAGCAGCATTTCCATCGGACTGGGACCGCGTTTCACCTGCCCTTCCGCTGCCGCGCCTTCCATGACGACGCTGTGTCCGTTTTCAGTCGTGCCGACAAAGCACATTCCGTCTATCCATTTTGATGTAACTTGCATGATGTCTCTTCCGCGAAGTTGAAGTTGGTTTGCCCAATATTGTAAACAAATTTGACTGATAAATATAGCAAGAGGTCGTCTGAAATTTCCGTTTCAGACGACCTTATTCAATCCCGATAAGCCCAATGATTGACCGGACCGTGTCCCGCGCCGATGTTCAAAGGATTGCGAATCGCCTCGGTAATGTATTTTTTGGCGGTTTGCACGGCTTCGAGCGTCTCGAAACCTTTTGCCAGCTCGGCGGCGATACAGGCGGAGAACGTGCAGCCCGTACCGTGCGTATGCGTCGTCGGGAAGCGGCGGTCGGCAAATTCAAACACGTCATCCGGCGTAAACAGCCAGTCGGTGCAGTATTCGCTGCGGCTGTCGCCCAAATGCCCGCCTTTAATCACCACGTTTTTCACGCCGCAATCTTGCAGGATTTTGGCGGCGCGTTCCGCATCTTGGCGGTTTTCAATGCGCACGCCCGTCAAGGCTTCCGCTTCGGGCAGGTTCGGCGTCAGAATGTCCGTATCGGGCAACAGCAGGCGTTTCATCGCTTCGACGGCGGAATCCTGCAACAGCGGCGCACCGCCTTTGGCAATCATCACCGGATCGAGGACGCGCTTGCCGAAACGGCATTTTTTCAGATTTTCAGCAACACATTCAATCACTTGAGCCGTACCCAGCATCCCGATTTTATAGGCGCGGATTTCAAAATCGGCGCGGACGGCCTCGATTTGTGCGGTAATGATGTCGGTCGGAACCAGATGCACCGCCGATACGCCGAGCGTATTTTGCGCGGTCACGGCGGTCAGCACGCTGGTGCCGAACACACCGCGCATCTGAAACGTCTTCAAATCCGCCTGTATCCCCGCCCCGCCGCCGGAATCCGAGCCGGCGATGGTCAGCGTTTGGACGAATGTTTCTTCCATTTGGCTTCTCCTATTGTTTGGTTTGATGAAACGGTTCGGATAGCGGTTTGAAGTTCTTTTCGTTTGTTTGGACCTGTCAGCCCAATTTTTTTAATTCTCGGCTCAAGATGCCGTGTATTTCCAGCGCCGTTTCGTAGCGGTCTTCTTTGGCAGGAACCGGCTCCAGAAAATGCAGCTCCACCTTGCTGGAAGGCTGGCTGATGATCATGCAGATGGATTGCCACAGGCTGGTATCGCCCACATAAGCCGCCTGAAGGTTCGGACTGGTGCCGTCGGGATTGGGGTAGCGGCAGAGCATGGGGATAATGGGAACGCCTGCATCGTAGGCGGTTTGGAAAAAGCTGGGCTTGAACGGGAGGATTTCATAACCTTCCGTACTCGTCCCTTCCGGGAAAATGGTTACGGTATCGCCGTTTTTAAGGGCTTCGGTTACCGTGGCGATTTTAGCGGTATTGCCTTTGGTGCCCTTATTGCGTGAAACGTAAACGGTCTGCGCCTGCGTGGCGAGATAGCCGACTACCGGCCATTTGGCGACATCGTCTTTCGCCACAAATCGACCCGGAAATGCGCCGTTGACCGCCATGATGTCCAACCAAGAGATATGGTTGCTGATTAACAACTGCGCCTGTCCTTCCTGAGGCAGCGTGCCGAAGGTTTCCAGCTTCATGCCGCATGAAGCGAGAACGCGCAGCGACCAGATTTGGATGGCACGCAGTTTGCGCCGTTTGCTGTAAAAGGGAAACAGGAAGAACATTTCCGCCATACCGTAAAGCAGGCAGATGCCGATGCAGAGCAGGCGGAAGGTAAAACGTAGTTTGGCAATCATAAGGTTGTGGTGTGTGCAATCTTGGTATAGGGTGAAACCGCTAAAAATCGGTTATTTGCTGATTTCACAATAGTTGAGGTCGTCTGAAAAGGTTTTCAGACGACCTTTTGGTCTTTATGGTTTAGGGGCGAAACGTTGGAGGTAACGGTCTGCCAGGCGGGTGATGTCCATCATGATGAGCACGTCGGCGCAGTTGAACGCTTCATCGACGCAAGGCTCGCCGCAGAACCATGCGCCCGCATTGAGGTAGCCTTTAATCAGCGGCGGGACGTCCGGTTTGTCCGACGGGGTAATTTCGTCCCACTTGAGCGGATTGAGCGGTTTGACGCACCATTTTTCAGGCGCGAGGTATTTGGATTTCAGGGCATGATACAGACCCGCCGCATCGCTGCCGCCGTCGTGCATATCGATGCTGCCGCAGCCTATCATGAAGCGCAGGTTTTCGTCTTTCATGAATTTGACCAAACCCGACCACAAAAGCATGACCAAACCGCCGTTGCGGTAGTCGGGATGGGTGCAGGCACGGCCGAGTTCGACGGTTTGCGGCAAAATGTCTTTCAAAGGGGACAAGTCAAATTCGTGTTCGCTATACCAGCCGCCGACTTTTTTGGCGGTTTCTTCGGTAATCAGGCGGTAGCAGCCGATGACTTCTCCGGTTGCGTCGTCAAAAGCCAAAAGGTGGTGGCAATGTTCGTCGTAAGGATCGACATCGCGACCGTCGTCGCTTTCGATTTCTGCACCCAGCTCTTGGGCGAATACCTGATAACGCAAGCGTTGTGCTGCTTCAATTTCCGCCTGCGTTTCCGCAAGGCGCACGCTCAGACCGATTTTGGGGCCGGTTTGGTTGAAACGGCTTTGGGACATGAATTTTCCTGTCTTGTACATTGGATAATCGATTTGCGATTATAGCGGATATAGGGCGGAATTTATATTGAGTTCGGACAAGTGAAGCAAATTAGGGATGAAATGACTATGCAAAAAGAATTTTTTACAACAGAATGGGGACAACTGTTTTCAGACGACCCCTCCCCTGTTTTGAAAACACCTTGCATCCTCTTTCCCCAATACATACAACCCCTTCATTGAAATCCCACCGCATAATCAAAGGAAGGCAAAGTGTGTATCAACCAAGCGGTTACCTGAAAAACGTTTTATGTTTTTCGGGTAGCCTCTTGCCAAATTGCCTATTCCTTTCTTATCATTCCGCCCCTCATTTTAATGACAGGAAAACGCATTATGCCCTCCAAAATCTCCATAGGCCGCGCAGCCCTCCTGGCCAGTCTCGTTTGTCTCACTGTCGGCTGTGCCAGCTTGGACAAACGTATGAAACGTTTCGTCGGCAAACCTATCGATGCCGTTATCAAATCCTATGGCGTCAAACCCACAGAAGGTAGAGTCAAATCGGAAAACGACCGCTATGCCTACCTCTGGCGCTATACCTACTATTCCTACGCTGGACGTGAATACGAAGGCAGCAGCCAATACGGACCCATCATTACCAACTACTATAGCAACGTCTGCTACGGACAAGACCAAGACCGCATTTTCTACACTGACGATCAAGGCATCATCGTAGATTATTATTGGCAAAACAGCGATAAATGGCGCGTAAATTGCAGTACTCACCAAATCGGCCGGTATTTCCGAAGATCCCTGTAATCAAACGCACCCTTCAAACTACGTTAGCGCGTTTAGTATGGAGGAAACAGTTAGCCGCAACGAAACCTGATCCAATTAAACAGTTGGAAAATATAGTGGATTAAATTTAAATCAGGACAAGGCGACGAAGCCACAGACAGTACAGATAGTACGGAACCGATTCACTTGGTGCTTCAGCACCTTAGAGAATCGTTCTCTTTGAGCTAAGGCGAGGCAACACCGTACTGGTTTAAAGTTAATCCACTATAAGAATGGGACAAGACGGCAAACTTTAAACAGACGGATAATAAAACCGCCCGAATGTTCTGACAAACAGGACATTCAGGCGGTTTGTTTTCGTTTCTTAAATCAAAAATCAGCTTAGAATTTCCATTCCAGCGATACGGCATAGTTGCGGCCGGGGGCGTGATAACGGTCTAAACCTCTTCCATCTTTTTCTACTGCGTTGGTAGTACTATAACTATACAGGCCGCGCAAGGCATCCCAAGTGGTGTATTTGCGGTTGAACACATTATACACGCCTGCACGCAGGGTCAGGTTTTTCGCGGGTTTGTAGAAGCCGTACATATCGAAGACGAAGGCGGATTTGTTCAGCCAGGGATAGTCTTGGACTTTTTTAACGAACTTGCCACCCTCTTTATCGTAAACCGTATGTTGCGCATCTTTGGCTTTTTTTGCACCCAAATAGGTCAGGCGGGAGAATACGCCCCATTTGTCGCTCGGGCTTTCGTAATCAACGCCGAGGATAGCTTTGAGCGGCTGGGTAGATAAGAGGCTGTTGTCGCCCGATAGTTTGCTTTTAGCGTAACCCAAAGAACCGAAGAGTTTCCAACCGTCAGGAATGGCGGAGACAACGTTGTGCGCGTTCAGACGGCCTATAAACTCAATGCCGCGGATACGGGCTTTATCAATGTTCTGCATCTGCCAAAATAACTGGGATTTCAATGGAGTACACCCTGTATAGTATTGCGCATAGTCGTCACAGTCAGGATCTTCAACTGTTTTTGAAAATTGCTCTTCTGATAAAAAATTTCGGTAATTGCTTTGATATAAACTTAAATCAAGTGACCCTTTTTCATTACGTCCTTGCAAAGAAATTGTGTGAGTAGTACTGCGTTCTGCTTTTAAAGTTGGATTAGGTATCCATGTTCCAGCACCATGATCAAAAGAGAAATATACTTCTGAGGCACTTGGTACGCGATATCCAGAAGCAAGATCATACCCTACTCTCCAAGTTTGATTTAGTTGTGCTCCTAAACCTAAAAATCCACTCCATCCTTTATAAGTACTTGGTTCAGGTTTTTCTTTGACACAATTATTGCACTCGGCATTCAAATCCTGCGGTTTCATTTTAGTATGATCATAGCGTATGCCAAAACGACCTGAGAAGGTATTATTCCATTGAATTTGATCCGATAAAGATAAACCATAATTTATTGTTTTTACAGGGTATTGTATTGTTTTTTTACTACGATAAACCTTACCTTTCCAATAAATATCATCAAGGCTTAAACTGTCAAAATCTCTACTACTTCCAAATATTTTGAAAGACAATCTATGCTGCCCTACCAGCTTAAATGGCTGACTATCTAGACGTAAAGATATGCGTTTAAAACGAGTATTCATACTACGATTATAAATTTCATCAAGATCTTTCTGATTCCAGAAATAAGTGTGGGGATCTTGAGTACGATCTTCCGGAAACGATCCCTTATAGTTTACCGATGCGACTTTAGTTTTCTGATAGTCAAAATCAGCTTTGACAAGCGAAATGGCGTAGGAATCAGGTGTCCATTCGTAGAACACGTTGGCGTTGTGGCGTTTGGTAAAGTCATCAGCCTCGCGCCAGTTGTAGCGGCTCAGATTGTAGGATTCTTCAACCGTGTAATTGTGCCCTTGCTGGCCGTTGAGCGATGCGCCGATACGGTGGTTCTCATTAATCTGATAACCGATTTTGGCCAAGAAGCTGTGGTATTTGTGTTTGGACGGATCAGGAATGCCGCGTGCCGAACCGCGGATATTCGCTCCGCTGCCGGCGCCCTCTACCGGATAGCCACGCTCGCCCGCACTTTCGGTCTCATGACCGCGACGTTGCGAATACAGCAAAGCGGCATCCACGCGGTCGTTGCTCACGCCGAAACCGAGTGTATTTGTCCACTCGCGGTTGCGGCTACTGTAACCGTTTTTCATCATCACGCCAAACTGACGCTCAGGCAACAGCAAATCATGGCCTTGCAGGGTTTGGTAATTCACGCCGCCACCCAAGGCACCGCTACCGGTATTGAAAGAGTCTGCGCCCTTCACGATTTCGATGTTGCGCACGAGTTCGGGGTCGATAGACAGACGCGAGCTGTTGAAGTTGCCATAACGGGCATACAGTGAGTTTTCTTCCGAATCAGGCAGGCTCACGCCGTCAATACTGACGCCGACACGGTTACCTTCCACGCCACGAATGGCAAAGCCTTTTTGATGGCGGCCGCTGTCGCTCAGACCGACATCGGTGGAATAGCGCACCAAGTCTTTGTTGTCGCGTATCATTTCCTGTTGGATACGGCCGAGGTTGACCCGTTCCACGGCGGCGGGCGCGTTGCGATGCCCTTTTACCGTTACCTGTTTCAGTTCGGCTTGCATGGGCTCGGCAGCCGTTGATTGCGCAGCATTATCCGCTGCAAACACGGGATTGCCGAAAATACTGCCGACAAGGGCGGCAATAGGGAGTATGTGTGATGATTTCATGGTTCAAAACCTCAGAAACAATAAAATTGACCAATATTCAGCTTAATTCAATAATGAAAATTTTTGATAATCATTTATATTTCCATTGAAAGCAATGACGAATATAAATCCCTATAACGGATGGCCAATAAATTTTTAAATACGGAAACGGAAACCGGATAAAAGCGGCCTTCCTTGCCCATACCATATGTAAGGGATTGATATTTCAGACTTCAACTGTTTTCCGGCGCAAAATATTGCGCCGGAAAACATATCGCTGGTCTATCAATAATCTGCATTTAGTGGCGGTGCGGAACAAAGCCTTCCGGAGCTTCCGCGCCTTCAGGCAGGCCGAAGGTTTCGCGCAGAACGACTTTGTAGAACGCAAACGCATCTTTTGCGCCTTGAATCGCTTCGGCTTCGGCTTCAGGGCTTAAGCCCAAAGCATTCAAATGCTCGACAAAGGCACGCCAATGTTTGCCGCGTCCGTTTGGATGGGGAGCGAGGTGGCGCGCACCGTGTTCGCCGTTGTAATCCAGCTTTTGCGCGTGTTTAAACAAAAATGCAGCGCCCAAATTGGAACCTTCGGCGCAATACAGCCAGCCGATGGCTTTATTGCCGGTTTCGTGCGGCAGCGGTTTGCCGTATTCGTAGGGTTTGTCGCCCAAATCCGCCAAGTCTTGCGTTACCGCGTCGTAACGCGCCATGTATTCCAGCTCGGGAATGGCTTTGTTCAACTCAGGGTCTTTATAGATATGATCGACCGCTTTGTGGAACACGGATTGCAGCTTCAAGAATTTGATGTAGTTCTCTTTGTTGGTAAACGGCTCGACAGACATAACCAAATTGTCCACGCTGTCGTGAATGGTAGCGGTTTGCTCTTTCAGCCGTTTGGCAAAGGTCAGCTCTTGTGTTTCGCTCATGTGAATATCCTTTGATGATCTACAAAATTTAATTGACGGTTTTGACGAAACCTGTACAACAGGTTTTTCAGACGACCTCAAATGAAGGCTGCCCGAATCAATAAAAAATAAGTGATGGGAAATCTGTGTTTGGGAATGGAAATTTATGATTTTGAGATATTTAGGTACAGAATCGTTTACGAATGAACAAATGAAATCTGTCATATTACAAAACAATTTAGGAATATATATCATTTCTATTACATCATCAAGAATTTAACTTGCTATTATTTACATAAATCTGTTGTTTTCGCATATTTGCAACAAATATGGCAAGGGGTCGTCTGAAAGCGTTTCAGACGACCCCGAATTGATTGTAAACAATACTATTCACATAGTCATAATTTATTTTCCAGACACTGTCTCCCCCATATGTAAGCAATTTGGGCTATCCCTATGTTTTCCTTTATAATACCTGCCTCTTTGACCTCTTCCCTCCTCCATGAAACCGATTCCTAGCTATACGCGCTGGTGGCGTTATAAATCCTACCTGCCCGACGCATCGCTGCCGGCGCATACGGTGGATTGCCCGGACTGCGGCAACCGCATGGATATTCCGCGCCTGCGGCAGGGGCAGGAAGCGCATTGTCCGGTGTGCAATCATGAAGTGGTTGAGGTGGAAAACAATCCTTATGTTGCGCCGCTGGCTTACGCGACGACTTCGCTGATTTTGATGGCGTTTGCGTACAGCATGGTTTATATCCGCGTGGAACTCTTCGGCGTAACATCCGTCCTGTCGCTGCCTGAAATGATGCGGCTTTTGATTTATCAGGATTACGGTTTTCTGGCGGAAGTGATGTTCGTCCTCACTTTCGGTGCGCCGGTATTGTTTTTGCTGCTTTGTTTGTACGTTTATACCGCGTTGGTGCGCGAGCGGGCGTATCCTGCGCTGCGGTTTGCGACGCGGGTTTTGGTCAGGCTGCGCCATGCGATTATGGTGGATGTGTTCTTTATTTCCACTTTGGTGGCGTATATCAAGCTCTCGTCTGTGGCGGAGGTTGAATTTGGATCGGCGTTTTATTTGATGTTTGCGCTGTCGGTCATGCTGATTCGGACTTCAGTCTCGATTCCTCAACATTGGGTTTATTATAAAATCCACAGGCTTACGGGCGGAGATGCGGTGCAAACGGCATCCGACGACAAAACCTGTTGCAGCCGCTGCCTGTATTTCCGCGATAAAGACGAGCAGCCTTGCAAGGTTTGCGGTGCGGATTTGTACCGCCGCCGCCCGAAAAGCCTGAGCATTTCGCTGGCGTTTTTGATTGCGGCGTTTATCCTGTATTTCCCCGCGAATATTCTGCCGATTATGATTTCGTCGAACCCTACCGCGCTGGAAGTCAATACGATTTTCAACGGCATTGTGTATATGTGGAACGACGGCGACAGGCTGATTGCGGTGATTATTTTCAGCGCGAGTATTTTGGTGCCTGTGTTGAAGATTATCGCGATGGCGGTTTTGATTGCGTCTGCTTATTTCAAACCGCCGATGAGCGCGCCGAAAATGTCGGTGCTTTACCGGATTACCGAATCCATCGGCCGCTGGTCGATGATCGATATTTTTGTGATTATTATTTTGATGAGTTCGTTCCACACCAACATGGCGCGCGTCGTCCCCGGCGGGGCGGCGGTTTATTTCTGCCTGGTTGTGGTATTGACCATGCTGTCTGCCTATTATTTCGACCCCCGCCTGATTTGGGACAGGCAGCAGCAGCTTTCAGACGACCCCGATTCCGACGATAACCAGAAACAATGAAAAAACACGATTCTTCTCAAACACATCGCGCACCCGCGCGTGTCAAAAAAACCAATGTCTTCACGTCTATCGTGTGGCTGATTCCGCTGATTGCGCTGATTGCGGGCGGCTGGCTGCTGGTAAAGGACATCCGTAACCGAGGTCCGGTCGTCACGCTTTTGATGGACAGCGCGGAAGGCATTGAAGTCAACAATACGGTGATTAAAGTGTTGAACGTCGATGTCGGACACGTTACCCGCATCAAACTGCGCGACGACCAAAAGGGCGTGGAAGTCACCGCCCAGCTTAACGCCGATGCGAAAGACCTCATCCGCAGCGATACGCAGTTTTGGGTGGTGAAACCACGCATCGACCAAAGCGGCGTAACCGGTTTGAGCACGCTCCTGTCCGGCTCGTATATCGCGTTTACGCCGGGCAAAAGCAATGAAACAAAGGACGTATTTGAAGTACAGGACATCCCGCCGATTGCCGCCATCGGACAAAGCGGCCTGCGCCTGAAGCTGGTCGGTCAAAACGATAAAATCCTCAACGTCAGCAGCCCCGTACTTTATGAAAACTTTATGGTCGGACAGGTAGAAAGCGCGCATTTCGAGCCTGCCAACCAAACCGTGCATTACACCATCTTCATCCAAAGCCCGAACGACAAATTGATTAATTCGGAAAGCCGCTTTTGGCTGGAGAGCGGCATCAATATCGAAACCACAGGCAGCGGCGTGAAACTCAATTCCGCCCCTCTGCCCGCCTTGCTGTCCGGCGCGATTTCGTTTGATTCGCCAAAAACCAAAAACAGCAAAAATGTGAAAAGCGAAGACAGTTTTACGCTTTACGACAGCCGCAGCGAAGTGGCAAACCTGCCCGATGACCGTTCGTTGTATTACACCGCGTTTTTCAAACAGTCCGTGCGCGGTCTGACCGCCGGTTCGCCCGTCGAATATAAAGGACTGAATGTGGGCGTGGTTTCCGACGTTCCCTATTTTGACCGAAACGACAGCCTGCATCTGTTTGAAAACGGCTGGATTCCCGTGCGCATCCGCATCGAGCCGTCGCGCATGGAAATCAATGCCGACGAACAAAGCAAAGAACATTGGAAACAACAATTCCAAGCCGCTTTGGGTAAAGGTCTGACCGCCACCATTTCCAGCAACAACTTGATTACCGGCAGCAAAATGGTCGAACTGACCGACCAACCCTCATCTTCACCCAAGCTGAGACCGCACACCGTTTACGCAGGCGATACCGTCATTGCCACACAAGGCGGCGGTTTGGATGATTTGCAGGCAAAAGTGGCGGATTTGTTAGAGAAATTCAACAATCTGCCGTTGGATAAAACCGTTGCCGGGTTGAACGGTTCGCTCGCCGAACTCAAATCCACCCTCAAATCTGCCAATGCCGCTTTAAGCTCCATTGACAAACTGGTCGGCAAACCACAAACGCAAAACATTCCGAACGAGCTGAACCAAACCCTGAAAGAATTGCGCCAAACCCTGCAAGGCGTATCGCCGCAATCACCCATCTACGGCGACGTGCAAAATACCCTGCAAAGTTTGGACAAAACCCTCAGAGACGTACAGCCCGTCATTAATACTTTGAAAGAAAAACCCAATGCGCTGATTTTCAACAGCAGCAGCAAAGACCCCATCCCGAAAGGAAGCCGATAATGCGCCTCTTCCCGATTGCCGCCGCCCTGACGCTTGCCGCCTGCGGCACTACGCAAAGCCCGCAATATTTCGTCCTGCCCGACAGCCAATACATCCGGCCGGCGGCGCAAGGCAGTGAAATCGCGGTCAAAGTCAACCTTGCCGAACCGCTTGCCAACGGCGGCCTCGTTTACCAAACCGACGCGTATCATGTGAATCTGGCGAAAAACCACCTTTGGGCAGCGCCGCTTGACGGCGCGTTGGCGGCAAACCTCAGCAACAAACTCAACCGCCTCAACCCGCGCCATACTTTCGTTCCCGCCTCACGAAGCCAAAGCGGCCAAACCCTGAAAATCTATATCGAAGCCTTCCAAGGCAGCTATCAGGGTCAGACTACCGTCAGCGGCTACGCCCTGTGGCCGGACGGACGCAACAAACCGTTTGACGTTACCACCCCGCAACAAGGCGATGGCTATACCGCCATGCTGGAATCTTTGGAAAACGGTTTGAACGAAGCGGCAAAAAGCATCGCCTATTGATGAGGTCGTCTGAAAACCCCTGTTGTGGGTTTCGCCAAAACCATTCATCGTGCAAAAGGAAGAAACATGCAAAACATCACGCTCTATACCCATCCCTTTTCACGCGGCAGATACGTCGTATGGATGCTGAAAGAATGCGGTGCGGAATACACCGTCGTACCCGTCCAGTTCGGCGCACAAATGAAATCCGCCGAATATCTCGCCATCAATCCACAAGGCCAAGTCCCCGCACTGAAATTCGGTGATGCCGTACTGACCGAATCGACCGCCATCATTACCTTTTTGGCAGAACAGTTCCCCGACAAATACCTCATCCCCGCCGCAGGTACGTTGGAGCGCGGCGAATACTACCGCTGGATGTGCATATTGATGCACCTCGAATACGCAGCCTTCAACAAACTGCACAACCTGCCCGTCGATACGCCCGAATGCCGCCGCCAAATCGGTTACGGCGATTTCGATACCGCATGGAACACATTGCGCGAACACTTGAAAAACCGCGACTACATCGTCGGAAACAGCTTTACCGCGATGGATTTGTACTGCTCCGCACTGATTCTGCACTTAACGCAAAATTGGAAAGTGTTGCCCACCAATGAAACCGACGTATTGCAACGCTACGCCGCCAAACATCTCGCCCGCCCCGCTTTTGCCGAAACTACGGCATGGATGCTGGAAACCGCCGCCCAAATGCCGCCGGTGGCATAAATCAAGATTATTAGAACCGAAAGGTCGTCTGAAACCTACTGCGCGGGTTTCGCCAAAAACATTCACAACGCAAAAGGAAAAGACATGCAAGACATCACGCTCTACACCCATCCCTTTTCACGCGGCACATACGTCGTATGGATGTTGAAAGAATGCGGCGCGGAATACACCGTCGTCCCCATCCAATTCGGCACACAGATTCAGTCCGCCGAATATCTCGCCATCAATCCACAAGCCCAAGTCCCTGCACTCAAATTCGGCGATACCGTATTGACCGAATCGCTCGCCATCATTACCTTTTTGGCGGAACAGTTCCCCGACAAACACTTCATCCCTGCCGCAGACACATTGGAACGCGGCGAATACTACCGCTGGATGTGCCTGTCGCTGCACCTCGAATACGCAGCCTTCAACAAACTGCACAACCTTCCTGTCGATACGCCCGAGCGCCGCCGCCAAATCGGTTACGGCGATTTTGATACCGCATGGAACACCTTGCGCGAACACTTGAAAAACCGCGACTACATTATCGGCAACAGCTTTACCGCGCTGGATCTGTACTATTCCGGGCTGATTCTGCTCTTAACGCAAAACTTTAAAGTATTGCCTGCCGATGAAACCGATGTATTACAACGCTACGCCGCCAAACATCTCGCCCGTCCCGCCTTTGCCGAAACCATGGCATGGGCGCAGGAAACCGTTGCCCAAATGCCGCCTGCGGAATAAATCAAGGCTATTCAAATAAAAAGGTCGTCTGAAAACCCGATTGAGAAGGGCTTTCAGACGACCTTTTATCAGACGATTGGAAAATCAGTATTTCACCGAATCATTACCGCTGTTTTTTTGGATAAATTCAATTTTATAACCGTCAGGATCTTCCACAAAAGCAATAACGGTCGTGCCGTGCATCATCGGTCCCGCCTCGCGCACAACTTTGCCGCCTTTTTGTCTGACCCGTTCGCAAGCCTCATACGCATCATCCACTTCCACTGCGATATGACCGTAAGCGTTGCCGATATCGTAGCTTTCCGTATCCCAGTTGTGCGTCAATTCCAGTACGGTATTTTCGGCCTCATTACCATAACCGACAAACGCCAAAGTAAACCGTCCTTCGGGATAATCGTGACGGCGCAGCAAAGACATGCCTAAAACATTTTGATAGAAGTCCAAAGATTTTTCGAGGTTGCCAACGCGCAACATCGTATGGAGCAGTCGCATAATGTATTCCTTTTATATTGTTTTAAAAACGGATTCTATCATAGTTCGCCCTAAGCGCCGATTGTCTGCACGGAACGAAATAGCGACACATTTTATCCATAAGGAACAACTTTTTCATCCGTCAGGCAGCCATCCTCGTTTTTCAGACGACCTTGCTTTATAATTATGCTTTATGTGTTTTTCAGAACTATCATGAAGTTAAGACAAACAGCCGCTCTTTTATGGCTGTCCATCCTCTCTTTGCCGGCATTTGCCATCGATTTCGGCCGCATCCCTCAAGACGAAATTTCCGTGTATGTTCAAGAATTGGACAGCGGAAACGTCTTGGTCGACCACCGTTCGAATGTGCCGGTCAACCCCGCATCGACCATGAAGCTGGTTACAGCGTTTGCCGCATTTAAAGCTTTGGGCGGCGATTACCGCTGGACGACCCAATTTAAAAGCGACGGCACGATTCAAGGCGATACCTTGCAAGGCGATATTTACTGGGTCGGCAGCGGAGACCCTGTTTTCGACCAAGAAGGCTTGGTCGGGATGCAGCAGCAATTGCGCGATAAAGGCATACGCAAAATCACCGGCGGCTTGGTACTCGACCGCCATTTATGGGGAGATATTCAAAATCCGAACGATTTCGAATCCGATGTCGGCTCTCTATTTATGACGCCGCCCGACCCGCATATGCTGGCTTACAAAGTCGTATCGGTCAAACCGGAACGCAATGACATGGGCGGTGTGGATCTTGTGACCAACCCGCCCCTCCCCGACATTAAAATCGACAACAAAATCAACGTCACACCATCAAACGCATCCTGCAAAGCCTTGCAAAACCATATGCGCGCAAACTACAAAGGCGGCGTATTGCATATTTCCGGCAAAGTTCCGGAATCGTGTTTGGGCAATGAAATGTACGTCAACATGTTGAACATGCGTGAATTTGTACAAAAAAGCTTTATCAACCAATGGCGTTATTCAGGCGGAGAAATTACCGACGGCATCAGGGCAGCATCCGTGCCGCCTCATGCCAAAACGCTGGCGGTACACCAATCCAAACCCATGTCTGCCATTTTGACGGACATGAACAAATATTCGAATAATCTGATTGCGCGCTCCGTATTCCTGAAATTGGGAGGCGAGCATTCCGGCAACTCCGCCTTGCAGCAAGCCTCTTCAGCCGTAAAACGTGAATTGGCTACCGCGGGCGTAGATACGGAAAACTTGGTCTTGGAAAACGGTTCGGGCCTATCCCGCCGTGAACGCGTCAGCGCCAATATGTTGGCGCAAATGCTGGAAAAAGCCTATTTCAGCCCGTTCAAACAAGACTTCATCGATACCTTACCCATTGCCGGCAAAGACGGCACGCTGAAATACCGCCTCAAACAGGCAGGCCCTGCCCTGCGCCTGAAAACAGGCACGCTCAAAGATGTACGCGCCCTCGCCGGATATTGGCTGGGAGACAAACCCAAGATCGTGGTGGTGGTGATTAACAGTCCGAATGCCACCAACTATCTGAATGATTTGGATAAACTGGTTTCAAAAATCGTACAGCCCGGCGGTGACGCTTGGATTGATGCGAAAATGAAGTGCGCAGAACGGATGGAAGCTTAAAAAGCATCAAAACACTTCAGGCAGCCGGAGAAATGACTTTCCGGCTGCCTGAAGTGTTTTTCAGAGGTCGCAAATCCTACTGTTCCGTTTTATAGTGGATTAAATTTAAATCAGGACAAGGCGACGAAGCCGCAGACAGTACAGATAGTACGGAACCGATTCACTTGGTGCTTCAGCACCTTAGAGAATCGTTCTCTTTGAGCTAAGGCGAGGTAACGCCGTCCTGATTTAAAGTTAATCCACTATACTGCATGAAACAGGTCACGAATCGGCTTTACCTTTATTTTTCTTATCAGGGAAAATGAAGGAAGCGGCAATCCCGCAGGTCAGCACAACCAATACAACCAGCAAAGACGTATTGGGCGAAATGTCCCATCCGTGATGGAACATATGATTGCTCGCCGACAAGCCCAGCTTGGCAGCAATGAAAAACAGCAATACGACCACTGCCTTTTCCAAATGAACCAAATAGCCTTTCAACGCTTCCAATACGAAATAAAGCGTACGCAAACCCAAAATGGCAAACATCATGGCGCTGTAAACAATCAACGGTTCTTTAGATACGGCAATCACCGCAGGTACGCTGTCAAACGCGAACATCACGTCCGACAACTCAATCACTGCCAAACATAAAAACAGCGGCGTTGCGACCAACTGCCCTTTACGCATTTTCTGAGGATGGTTATTTTCAGGATGCTTGAGGTCTTCACCCGCCGGCTCAAGCCGCACCTCGGGATATTGCTCATGCGCTTTTTTCAACTCCTCGCCTTTTAAGAAAAAATGGCTGCCGTAAAGACGGGGAAACACAGGGAAAAAGCGATGGACTGCACGATATGCCAAATGTTCGGAATAATCGGCATCTTCTTCGCCCTCCTCTTCATCCCGACGCAGCATCATAACGGCGGTATAGCCGACAATGACGGCAAAAACCACTTCCACAATCGGCCCCAATGCCAACAGTCCGGCACCGATGGCGACAAAAATCATGCGGAAAATAATCGCGCCGATAATCCCCCAGTACAAAACGCGGTGGCGCAGGCCTTCAGGCACTTTAAACCAAGCAAAAACCGCCATCATTAAAAACAGATTATCTACGGACAATACTTTTTCCAAAGCATAGCCGGTAAAGAACAGGCTGGCGGCTTCACTGCTGTGATGAACCCATAAAAATGCGCCGAACAAAATCGATATCAATACCCAAAACAGCGACCATATCGCGGCACTTTTCAGCGACATCGGTTTGTTGTCCCTATGGGCGAATAAATCGATGGCAATCGCGCCCACAGACAAAATCACGAAAACGGCGACGGTTTCAATGGGGAAACCCAAATGGTTCATAAAAAGCCTTTGTTATCAAAATAAAGCGTAAGTATAGTGAAACAACGCGGAATAATATAGAGAAATCCAATAAAGATAATGTAATATAGTGGATTAACTTTAAACCAGGACGGCGTTACCTCGCCTTAGCTCAAAGAGAACGATTCTCTAAGGTGCTGAAGCACCAAGTGAATCGGTTCCGTACTATCTGTACTGTCTGCGGCTTCGTCGCCTTGTCCTGATTTAAATTTAATCCACTATATTTTCGACAACCGGCACAAACCGGATTCCGCTCTTTATCCACGCCCGACAGACCAGTAAGGGGTCGTCTGAAAATTTCAGACGACCCCTTGCCTTTTCTCATCGACTTCCTAAACCCTATCCGATTTATAGTGGATTAACTTGTTGTCTGATTACATTCAATCCGCATCCGTTTCCAAATGCTTCAGAAAGATAGTTTCAAGCCTATTTAAACGCAATATTTTTCAAGATAATTTGTAAACTAATGTTTTTAATATGGTTTGGAAAATATTTCAGTAAAACCGGCAAGCAACGGTCATCATGAGCTTTGCAAGCCTACTGTTTTCAGGTATCCTCAAACGGATTATTTACAATTTAATATGTTTTAATTACATATCTAATTGAATTAATAAATGATTTATTTCTAACAAGCTACAAAAAATAGAAATTTCCGCTGTATTTTAATTAGAAAAATGTTTGGGCGTGGATTGCCTGCAATTTCATCAGCCCGTGATTTTGAAGTTTTAGATGAGGAATAGTACATGAATCCCATGTATATCACTTTTGCAATCTATCTGATTGCCGTTCTCTTGATTGGTCTGGCCGCGTATTTCTCCACGCGCAATTTCGATGATTATATTTTGGGCGGCCGAAGCTTGGGCCCGTTTGTTACGGCGATGTCGGCAGGTGCGTCCGATATGTCGGGCTGGCTTTTGATGGGTCTGCCCGGCGCGATTTATTTGAGCGGTTTGAATGAGGCTTGGATTGCCATCGGTTTGGTGATCGGCGCGTATTTCAACTGGCTTTTGGTGGCGGGCCGTCTGCGCGTACATACAGAATATGCCAACAATGCGCTGACGCTGCCTGATTATTTCTTCCACCGCTTCGGCGCGGGCGGACATTTGATGAAAGTGGTTTCCGCGCTGATTATTCTGTTTTTCTTCACGATTTATTGCGCCTCGGGCATTGTGGCGGGTGCAACTTTGTTCCAAAGCCTGTTTGAAGGCATGACTTACAATCAGGCGATGTGGCTGGGTGCGGGTGCAACCATTGCCTATACCTTCTTGGGCGGCTTTTTGGCGGTAAGCTGGACAGATACGCTGCAAGCTTCTTTGATGATTTTTGCGCTGATTTTGACGCCGGTAATGGTCTATTTGGGTCTGGGGGGGGCAGACCAAATGTCTGCCGCAATTCAAAATGTTGCCGCAAGTACAGGCAAGGAATACGGCAGTCTGTTTGCCGGTACGACCGTCATCGGCATTATTTCCACCGCCGCATGGGGCTTGGGCTATTTCGGTCAGCCGCACATTTTGGCGCGCTTTATGGCGGCTGAAAGCGCGAAATCGCTGGTGTCCGCACGCCGCATCGGTATGACTTGGATGGTGTTGTGTCTGGCAGGCGCAGTGGCGGTCGGTTATTTCGGCATTGCGTATTTTGGTGCCAATCCCGACCAAACCGCTTCCATGAAGGGCAACCACGAACGTATCTTCATCGCGCTATCTACTTTGCTGTTCAACCCTTGGATTGCAGGTATTATTTTGAGCGCGATTTTGGCGGCGGTCATGTCCACTTTGTCTTGCCAGCTTTTGGTTTGCTCCAGCGCGATTACCGAAGACTTCTACAAAGGCTTTTTGCGTAAAAATGCGCCGCAAAAAGAGCTGGTGTGGGTGGGTCGTCTGATGGTGTTGGCGATTGCTGTGATCTCCATCCTGATTGCGTCCGACCCCGAAAGCAAAGTTTTGGGCTTGGTGTCTTATGCGTGGGCAGGTTTCGGCGCGGCGTTCGGTCCGATTGTGATTCTGTCGGTATTGTGGAAACGCATCACGGCATACGGCGCTTTGTCAGGCATGATTGCCGGCGCGCTGACTGTGGTGGCGTGGGCGGAGTGGGTCAAAAAACCTGCTTTGGCTGCACATGAAACCGGTCTTTTGACCATGTATGAAATCGTCCCCGGATTTATCGCTTGTTTGGTAATCGCTATTTTGGTTTCACTGACCGACAAAGAGCCGTCTCGTGAAATCCAAGAACGTTTTGAAAAAGCGGACACAGAATACCGCGAGGCGAAATAAGTGTTTTCAGACGACCTGCCGTTGACCGTAGGTCGTCTGAATTTTTATACAGGAAATCAGGTTTTATTTTTATATTGATGCTCATGCGGATAATGCACTCTTTGGGCTTTATCTGCTTTTTATCAAAGCAAAAAATCCTGTTTTTGAGATAAATTGCTTGTCCGGCCCTTATAAATTTATTAAGATATTATCTATATGCTTTAAATCTTTTCAGACGACCTCGAAAAGGGATGGGGTCGTCTGAAAATCATCATAAAAACTTTGGAGAACCTTAAAATGTTTGACTTTGCTTTTCCGACACAAACGCCACTGCGCCAAGCGATTACTGATGCTTACCGCCGCGACGAAATCGAAGCCGTTCAGGATATGCTGCAACGCGCCCAGATGAGCGACGAGGAGCGTCGGGCGGCGTCCGAACTCGCGCGCCGTTTGGTTACGCAGGTTCGTGCCAGCCGCACCAAAGCCAGCGGGGTGGATGCGCTGATGCACGAGTTTTCGCTCTCCAGCGAAGAAGGCATTGCGCTGATGTGTCTGGCGGAAGCTTTGCTGCGCATTCCCGACAATGCGACGCGCGACCGCCTGATTGCCGACAAAATTTCCGAAGGCAACTGGAAAAGCCATTTGAACAACAGCCCGTCCCTGTTCGTCAACGCCGCCGCATGGGGCTTGCTGATTACCGGCAAACTGACTGCGCCGAGCGACAAGCAGATGGGTTCGGCTCTGAACCGCCTCGTCAGCAAAGGCGGCGCACCCCTGATCCGCCAAGGCGTGAACTACGCCATGCGCCTGTTGGGCAAGCAGTTTGTTACCGGACAAACCATTGAAGAAGCGCTGCAAAACGGCAAAGAGCGCGAAAAAATGGGCTACCGCTTCTCCTTCGATATGTTGGGCGAAGCCGCCTACACCCAAGAAGATGCCGACCGCTATTACAACGACTACGTTCAAGCCATTCACGCCATCGGCAAAGATGCCGCCGGACAAGGCGTTTACGAAGGCAACGGCATTTCCGTCAAACTTTCCGCCATCCATCCGCGCTACTCGCGCGCCCAACACGAACGCGTGATGAGCGAACTCTTACCTCGTCTGAAAGAGCTGTTCCTTTTGGGTAAAAAATACGATATTGGTATCAACATCGACGCCGAAGAAGCCAACCGTTTGGAGCTGTCTTTGGATTTGATGGAGGCACTCGTTTCCGACCCCGATTTGGCGGGTTACAAAGGCATCGGCTTTGTCGTTCAGGCATATCAAAAACGCTGTCCCTTCGTCATCGACTATCTGATTGACCTTGCCCGCCGCAACAATCAAAAACTGATGATCCGCCTCGTTAAAGGCGCGTACTGGGACAGCGAAATCAAATGGGCGCAAGTGGACGGCCTGGACGGCTATCCGACCTACACCCGCAAAGTCCATACCGACATCTCCTACCTCGCCTGCGCACGCAAACTGCTGGACGCGCAAGACGCCGTGTTCCCGCAATTCGCCACCCACAACGCCTACACCTTGGGCGCGATTTACCAAATGGGCAAAGGCAAAGACTTTGAACACCAATGCCTGCACGGCATGGGTGAAACCTTGTACGACCAAGTGGTCGGCCCGCAAAACTTAGGCCGCCGCGTGCGCGTGTACGCCCCGGTCGGTACGCACGAAACCCTGCTCGCCTACTTGGTGCGTCGCCTGTTGGAAAACGGCGCGAACTCGTCGTTTGTCAACCAAATCGTCGATGAAAATATCAGTATCGATACGCTGATCCGCAGCCCGTTCGACACCATCGCCGAACAAGGCATCCATCTGCACAACGCCTTGCCGCTGCCGCGCGATTTGTACGGCAGGGGTCGTCTGAATTCTCAAGGCGTCGATTTCAGCAACGAAACCGTGTTGCAACAGCTTCAAGAAAAACTCAACCGCGCCGCCGCGCAAGACTTCCATGCCGCATCCATTATCAACGGCAAAGCCCGCGATGTCGGCGAAGCGCAACCGATTAAAAACCCCGCCGACCACGACGACATCGTCGGCACAGTCAGCTTTGCCGATGCTGCGCTTGCCCAAGAAGCGATTGGCGCAGCCGTTGCCGCGTTCCCCGAATGGAGCGCAACGCCTGCCGCCGAGCGCGCTAATTGCTTGCGCCGTTTCGCCGATTTGCTGGAGCAGCACACCCCCGCGCTAATGATGCTTGCCGTGCGCGAAGCAGGTAAAACGCTGAACAACGCCGTCGCCGAAGTGCGCGAAGCCGTCGATTTCTGCCGCTACTACGCAAACGAAGCTGAAAACACCCTGCCCAAAGATGCCAAAGCCGTCGGCGCCATCGTCGCCATCAGCCCGTGGAACTTCCCGCTCGCCATCTTTACCGGCGAAGTCGTTTCCGCATTGGCAGCCGGCAACACCGTTATCGCCAAACCTGCCGAACAAACCAGCCTGATTGCCAGCTACGCCGTTTCCCTGATGCACGAAGCGGGCATCCCGACTTCCGCCTTGCAGCTTGTCCTCGGCGCAGGCGATGTCGGCGCGGCGCTGACAGGCGATCCGCGTATCGGCGGCGTGATTTTCACCGGCTCGACTGAAGTGGCGCAACTGATTAACAAAGCCCTTGCCAAACGCGACGACAGCCCCGTATTGATTGCCGAAACCGGCGGTCAAAATGCCATGATTGTCGATTCCACCGCGCTGCCCGAGCAGGTTTGTTTGGACGTGCTCAACTCCGCCTTTGACAGCGCGGGACAACGCTGCTCCGCCTTGCGTATCCTTTGCGTTCAAGAAGATGTCGCCGACAAGATGCTCGCCATCATCAAAGGCGCAATGGACGAATTGGTCGTCGGCAAACCCGTTCAGCTCACCACCGACGTAGGCCCCGTTATCGATGCCGAAGCGCAGCAAAACCTGCAATCGCACATCAATAAAATGAAAGGCGTTGCCAAGTCTTACCACGAAGTCAAAGCCGCTTCCGATGTTGATCCTGCGAAATCCACTTTCGTGCTGCCGATTTTGTTCGAACTCAACAACTTGAACGAACTCACCCGCGAAGTCTTCGGTCCCGTCCTGCACGTTGTCCGCTACCGTGCCGACGAACTTGACCAAATCATCGACCAAATCAACAGCAAAGGCTACGCGCTCACCAGCGGCGTACACAGCCGTATCGAAGGTACGGTCAAACGCATCCGCGAACGCATCGAAGCGGGTAACGTTTACGTCAACCGCAACATCGTCGGCGCCGTCGTCGGCGTACAACCGTTCGGCGGACACGGTATGTCAGGTACAGGTCCGAAAGCAGGCGGTTCGTTCTATCTGCAAAAACTGACCCGCATCCCCGAATGGGTTGCCCCGCCGCTGAGCCGCATCGGACAAGCGGACGAAGTCGCGCTCAAACGCCTTGAAGCCCTGATTCACAAGCTGCCGTTTAATGCGGAAGAGAAAAAAGCAGCGGCATCAGCATTGGGACACGCCCGCATCCGCACCCTGCGCCAAGCAGAATCTGTCTTGGTCGGCCCGACCGGCGAACGCAACGCCATGAGCTGGCGTGCGCCCAAACGCGTCTGGGTACACGGCGGCAGCCTCCTGCAAGCCTTCTGCGCCCTGACCGAGCTTGCCGCCGCAGGCATCGTAACCGTCGTCGAACCCGACAGCCCGCTTGCCTCCTACACCGCCGACCTCGAAGGCCTGCTGCAAGTCAACAGCAAACCCGAAAGCACAGGCGTGCACCACGTCGCCGCCCTAAGCCCGCTGGACAGCAGCCGCAAGCAAGAACTGGCAAAACGCGACGGCGCACTCATCCGCATCCTCCCGTCCGAACAAGGCTTAGACATCCTGCAAGTGTTTGAAGAAATCTCTTGCAGCGTCAACACCACAGCCGCCGGCGGCAACGCCAGCCTGATGGCCGTTTCTGACTAAAAGGACTGAATAAACGCCAGAGCGTTTGAACAAAGGTCGTCTGAAAACGTTAGCAAAACCCGCTAAGTCCGTTTTCAGACGACCTTTTTATATAGTGGATTAAAATAAAAATGAGACAAGGCGGCAACGCCCGCCGTGTACGGG
>CAUSDA010000006.1:0-48108 GCA_963529965.1 uncultured Neisseria sp. | reverse complement strand
AACAAAGCTTCGGTACGCTGCACCGTAAATTCCGCTATGCGCGGGCAGCCTATTTTGGTCTGATTAAAGTGAGTGCGCAAAGCCATCTGAAGGCGATGTGTTTAAACCTGTTGAAAGCGGCTAACAGGCTAAGTGTGCCTGTTGCCGCCTAAAAGGCGGCCCGGATGCCTGATTATTAGGTATCTGGGGAGGATTAAGGGGGCATTTGGGTAGAATCAGGAGTGATTGGGGCGGAAACGGCCAAAAAACTGTGTTGGGGTTTCGGTTGTCGGAGGAAGGGCTTTTTTGCAAAGGTCTCGGATTAACTTTAAACCAGTACGGCGTTGCCTCGCCTTGTCCTGATTTAAAGTTAATCCACTAAAAAAGGGCACATTGAAATATGCCCTTTTTTAGCGTTCATCTGCGGATATGAATTATTTGGCTGTTGCGGGAAGAGCGCCGTTGAGCAGATATTGGATGGTTTCTTGCACCGTGCGGATGGCGTTGCCAAACGGTAACGGGTCTTTGCCTCGGAAAAACAAGCCTTTATCGACTTCGCCACGGAAGGCGGCGGAGAGTTGGATGTCAATGCAGAATTGTCCGGCTTTTGCCAAACCGTCGCGCAGGCCGCAGCTGGTCAGACAGTTCAAGCCTTGCGTACAGCGGCGCGGGTCGGCTTTGGCATTGGCTTGTAGCTTGGATTCGCGCTTGATGTAGCTGTCCAGGAATTTGGTGCGCACACCGCGTGCGGGCAGTCCGGCGACGGACATAAATTCGACAACATGCTCGGTTTCTGCGCCTGCCAGCGTTTTTTTGAAGTTGATGTGGGCATCGCCTTCTTCGGTAACCGCAAACGCCGTGCCGATTTGGACGGCGGATGCGCCCCAGTTTTTCAGCGCGGTTTTGACTTTCTCAAAGTTCGCCATACCACCGGCGAGAATGAGCGGGATTTTTTCGCTTTCAAGACCTAAGTTCTTGAATACTTCGAAAGTTTCTTCGATGACGCGTTTGAATTCAAACTTGGCATCGTTCACACCTGCCACGCTTGCCGCGCCCAAGTGTCCGGCAGCGTGTGCGGGATGTTCGATAACGATGGCGTCGGGCAAAACACCTTTTTTCATCCAGCGTTTCAATACGATACCGATACCGCGCGATTCGGACAAAATCGGGAACAGGGCGACATCTTTGTGATAACCCTCGGTCATTTCGGGCAAATCCAGCGGCAATCCCGCGCCCATCACAATCGCGTCCGCCCCCGATTCGCAGGCTTGGCGGACGTAGGCGGCGTGGTCTTTGACGGCTTTCATGACGTTGACGGCAATCATGCCTTTGCCGTTTGCGTCGGCTTTGGCTTTTTGGATTTCGCGGTCAAGCGCGGTGCAGTTGAGTCGGGTGTATTTTTCTTCGCTCGGATTGATTTTGGATTCGGCGAGCAGGTCGTCATGCAGGTGGCGCAAATCAACGCTGGCAATCGTGCCGACACCGTTTTCGCGGGCGACCGCGCTGGAGAGTTTCGATGCGGAAACGCCCACGCCCATCCCGCCTTGGACGACGGGAATCAATGATTTGCCTCGGATGTGCAATGGGTCGAAGTTGTTTTGCATGTATGGGTTCCTTGATGGTTGCGGGAGCGGACTGATATTGGCAGACCGGCTTTGCTGGATTTTTGAAAATTTATTTTTAATCAATGGGTAAGGTTTGGTTTTTTACTGAACCTGATGATATTGGGCTGCTTGTATCTTAGGTTTTAGTAATTATACTCTAAATGTGGACAAAAATTAGAGTATCAATACAGTTTTTGCAAATTAAATTTGAAAAGTATTGTTAACTAAGAAATATTTTTTCGGGTTAGGTCGTCTGAAAGATTGATTTATCGAAGGTTCACTCAGGTACGGAGACGGTAAGCAGAGGTGTTCATATTATGTTAGAAGCCTGTACTTCCGATACTGGGCATATCTATACCTATACCGGCAGCGAAAAATAGGAAAGCCGGACAATCAGTAGCGGCGTAACCAATCAAAATAGCCTAAACATGACGCTTAATGCTTTGGACTTGCAGAGTTTGTATAGTAAATTAACTTTAAACCAGTACGGCGTTGCCTCGCCTTGCCGTACTACCTGTACTGTCTGCGGCTTCGTCGCCTTGTCCTGATTTAAATTGAATCCACTATAAAAAGTCCTCAAGCAGGCTTTTCTGATTTATGACGTAATAGGATAGAGGGAAGAAAAGAGAAAAACGACCCGAAAGGGTCGTCTGAAAAGCAGAATAACGCACTAAGGCCGCCAGAACCAAAGATAGATGCATAAAAGTATCCAGCCGATGAAGGCGGCGCCGAGAACAGCACGAAGGATTGGGGTGCCGGCAGCAGATGAACGGACTCGCTCTCCACGGAGAAGAGCCTCATTATAGGCTTTCCGTTTTTTTCGAAGATCATCATTCCAGATATTTGCAGGATGCCAGCTATATGACGGATTGTGCATCATATCATCATCGTCCATAAGTAACTCCTTTTGAAATTGTATTTGGCAGGTCGTCTGAAACCGGATTACAGATTGTATTTCTGTTTCAGTTCAGCCAATTCCCGTTCGGTTTCTCATTTCCCGAATTCATCAAACTCCATGGCTTACTTTTTCACTCTGACCGAGCGCAAGTGCTTGAATTTGCCTTTGTCGATCAGGAAATAATGATGGCCGAATTGTTCTGAACCGTCCTTATCTTGTAAGTGCCCCTCAAGACAACCGGAGGCGATGACTAGGTTACTCTTAGGATCAGAACGGAAGTCGCCGTCCTCATCAATATCTCCGCAGCCTAACAGCAGATCGCCCAATTGTATCGGCGTTCCCGTGGTATTGTCGATTGCACCCGCTTCGATACAGCCTGATGTGCCGCAACCGAAACCGAAAGTGGAATATTTGCCGGCGGCGTTGGGACGGTTTTCTGCCAAAACCTCACGCAGCCGGGTGCGGAACGTACGGGCGTAATGGTCTTTCATATTAAGTTTGGCAGTTTTACCGTTGAAGGTATTTTTTGTTGGATAGCCGTCGAAGCGGTAAAGTTTTTGCTTCTGCGCGCGTTCGAACTGGGCTTTGGTCATGGTCAGCTCAGGACCTGCAACAGCAGTGAATGGAACAAGTAATAAGACCGTTAAAATACAGCTTGGTTTCATCATATACTCCTTTATAGAGTCTGTTGTAGATTTGATATTCAAGAAGAACATCATGACAGTGTTGCTAAAAAATTGTATTCCCCGTCATTAGAAACGTTGTCGTAAACGATAATGTTTCATATCCCCTTAGGTGTAAAAAATTCTAGCACTGTTTTGTCGCCATTGACTGCTGCCTGTATACCGTTGAATGCGCCTGCTCGGATAAAGACACGGACTATCGGGGCAAGCAGTTTCAGGTGCCCGCACTTTGTCCGATTTTGACTTGACCGTTTGCCGACATGTTTATCTTGTCAAATTCTGTTTTTCAGTTTGTATTTCAGTTAGTAAGCCAGTAATAGGCATTCCATTTTTTTGGGCACGCAGAGCCCATTTTTCTGCTTCATATAATTTGTTTTTATCTTTACTGTCTTGGTAATGATCAAAGAATATATAGGCAAGATCATGTTGTGCTTGAGTATTGCCCGACTCAGCGGCCCGAACTAACCAAAATATAAATTTATCTTGGTTAAACTCATAAAAAGCAAAATAATGAGCTAATTTTGATGCTGCTTGACCATTACCGGAAGAGGCATCGATTTTTAACTTTTCCAGCTCGGCTTTAGAAATATACACGCTGTCATTTAATGACATATTGGCATCAGATTGCATGCGTCTCTCCTTGCCGTAGGAGGGGGTGCAAGATAACAAAAATATACCTAGCAAAATGATTTTAAGGGTCATATGGCTTGAATGTAACTTGTTTCCCTTCATTTCTTGCTCCTCATGATATAGAACCCGGCTTGCACCGAGTATCTGGATAGTCTTTTATCTGTCTAAGATTTGTGGCGGTTCATTTTTCAGACGACCTTTTTGTATAGTGGATTAACTTTAAATCAGGACAAGGCGAGGCAACGCCGTACTGGTTTAAAGTTAATCCACTATAGATGTGGATAAATGAGTTTGTTCACGGACTGATAGAAAATGAGACATCCTTCCGCCGTCACTCCTGCTTGCGCGTGCGTAACGGCCGGCTGGCGTTTCTATTTTCATTCTCGAAGCAAATCTCAATCCTCTTTTTTCTCCAACGCGGCAAAGGCGGCCTTCATGGTCGGGTTTTTGCGTACTAATTTTTTGACGGTCAGGTCGGTCGCTTTGTTGTTGGCAAGGCGCAGGTTGTTTTCTGAAGAGAGCAGGGCTTCTTTGGTTTTTTGCAGGTGGCTGATGGTTTTGTCGATTTCGTCGATGGCGGTTTGGAACTTGCGGCTGGCGAGTTCGTAATTGCGAGCGAAATCGGTTTTGAACTTGTCCAAGTCTTCTTCAAAGTGCGTGATGTCGATGTTTTGCGCACGCATTTGTGCCAATTCCTGTTTGTATTTCAATGAATTGAGCGCGGCGTTGCGCAGCAGGGAAACGATGGGGATGAAGAACTGCGGGCGCACGACGTACATTTTCGGGTAGGCGTAGGACACGTCGACGATACCGTTGTTGTAGAGGTCGCTGTCGGCTTCCAAGAGTGAGACGAGGACGGCGTATTCGCAGTTTTTTTCTCTGCGGTCTTTGTCCAACTCTTTAAAAAAGTGTTCGTTTTTCTTTTTGGTGGCGGTTTCGTCGTTTTCGTTTTTCATCTCGAACATGATGGAGATGATTTCGTTGCCTTCTTCGTCGGTTTCGCGGTAGATGTAGTCGCCTTTGCTGCCGGTTTTGGCGTCGTTGTCCTTGCCGAAGATGGCTTGGGGAAAGGCAGTGGTGCGGATGCGGTTGAATTCGGTTTCGCAGTGCTGCTCGAGGCTTTCACCTATCATTTTGGTGGACTGTCTGGCTTTGAAGTCTTTGTAGAAGGCGATGGTTTCGTCTTTTTGTTTGAGTTCTGCCTCGTATTTTTCGCGCAGGCTTTGTTTTTCCAACTGGTTTTCTTTGGATTGCAGCATGAGCTGGGTGTTCAGATTGCCCAATTCGCGCTCTTTTTCGGCAACAGCTTTAGTGATTTCCAGCTCTTTTTCCATGTTTTTCGCCGTTTCCAGCGATTTTGCCTGCGCTTTCAGCTCGGCAATCAATTTGTCCTGCTCGGCGATTTGCGCTTTCAGACGACCTTCGATTTCGGCGGCGGCGAGTTTGCTGTCTTTTTCGTAGGCGTTGATTTGGTTGGATAGGGCGGCGATTTCGTGGTTTTTGTCGGCCAGGATTTTGTCGAACTGATTTTGCGCCTGCGCTTGGGCAAGCTGCATGTCGCTTTGAAACTGCATCTGCGCCTGTTGCAGGCGTTCGTGGATTTCGGTTTGAAATTCTTGGGTGCGGACTTGGTTCAGGATGTCGGCGTAACTGGCTTCGTTGACGGTAAACGCGGTGTGGCAGTGCGGGCATTTGATTTCGTGCATGGCGGGTTTCCCTTGTATTTGAAGCGTGTCATTTTAGCAGAAAGGTCGTCTGAAAAAGTTTTAGCGAAACTCGTTGCGCTCGTTTTGGCGAACCCTTACGGGTTTTCAGACGACCTCGTCGCTTTATAGTGGATTAAATTTAAATCAGGACAAGGCGACGAAGCCGCAGACAGTACAGATAGTACGGCAAGGCTAGGCAACGCCGTACTGGTTTAAAGTTAATCCACTATAAATTCAATCGCAAGCTACGTTGCCGACATCAAGACTGAAATCGTGAAACTCGTTGAGCGTGCTGCGGTGTCCGATGCTGATGATGATGCTCTGCGGCAGTTTGCGCTTTAAGGCGCGGTAGAGCAGGGCTTCAGTCGGTTCGTCCAAGGCGGCGGTAGCTTCGTCGAGCAGGATGACTTTGGGCTGCGAGAGCAGGGCGCGGACGAAGGCGACGCGTTGCAGTTCGCCGGGGGAGAGCTTGTGTTGCCAATCGTCGGTTTTGTCTAGTTTATCAATGAGATAACCTAAGCGGCAGGTATTCATGGCTTCGGCTAGTTCGGGATGCTGTTTGTCGATGTCGGGGTAACAAATCGCGTCGCGCAGGCTGCCTTGCGCCGTGTACGGGCGTTGCGGCAGAAAGAGGATGTCTTGATGCGGCGGACGGCTGACTTTGCCGCTGCTGCCGAACGGCCAAAGCCCTGCCAGCGCGCGCAGCAGCGAGGTTTTGCCGCAACCGCTCGGACCGCGTATCAGCAGGGAATCGCCGCTTTTGAGATTGACGTTGATGCCGCTCAACAGGATTTCGCCGTTGTGGCGGAACAGGGCGACGTTTTCCAGCGAGAGGTCGTCTGAAACCTCGGTAATGTCGGGTTGTTGTGCGCTGTGTTGTTCTTCCGTACTCAGTAAAAAGCCGTACAGACGCTCCAGTCGGGCGCGGTAGGCGGTGAATTTATTGTAGAACAGCCGAAAGAAGGAGAGGGCGTTTTGCAGTCGGGCGAAGGCTTGGACGGTCTGCTGGATGTCGCCGATTTTGATTTGTCCGGCAAACAGGCGCGGGGCTTGCAAAATAATGGGGAAGAGCTTGATTCCGTTGGTAAACATGTCGTTAAAGCCGCTCAAGCAGACGCTTTGGCGGGCGATGCGCCAACGGTTGCGGATGATGGCTTTGAAGCGGTCGGCAAGCTGGTCGTGTTCGTGTTGTTCGCCGCTATAAAACGCCACGCTTTCGGCGTGGTCGCGCACGCGGATGAGGGAGTAACGGTAGTCGCCGTTGAGTTTTTCGTTTTCATAGTTGTAACGAATCAACGGGTTGCCTATCCACATGGCGATAAAGGTCGCCAAAATCACAAACATATAGACAAACCAAACGATGCCGTGCGGAATGTCGAAGCCGAACACGGTCAGGATGCCCGCCAAGCCCCACAAAACAACAGCAAATTCCAGCGAGGTAACGACCGAATTGACCATGCCGCGCACAAATTCTATGGTCGAGGCGATGAAATCCTGCGCGTCTTGTTGGATACGCTGGTCGATATTGTCCGGCGCATGGCGGCGCATTTGCAGGCGGTAGTAGTTTTTGTCGGCAAGCCAGCGCGTTGTCAGCACTTCATTGAGCCGCTCCGACCATTTAATCGCCAAGCCTTGATCGAGAAAGTCGTTGACGACGTTGTTAAACGCCCGCACCAGCACCACGCCCGCATTCATCGCTGCAAACATCCAAAACGCGGAGGCGTTCAAATCCTGCATCGAGTCGTAAAGCCCTTTGGACATAAAGGTACTCAATACATTCAGCCGCACTTCGGTCAGCAGCAGCGCAATCATCGCCGTAATCAGCAGCAATACTTTGACCGCGCTTTTCGGCGTCAGGCACAGGCGCAGGATATAGGCAAACTCACGCCCGAAGCGCGTTTCACGTGCCAAAAACAGAATCACCGCCGAGGCGGCGGCGACCATCAATAAGGTCTGTAACAGCCAAGACGGCGTGGAATAAAGCTCGATTTGCCATTTTTGCATGTGCGTTGTCTCTTGAGGCAGGCAGCGGGCAGGGGTCGTCTGAAACCCGGATTCTCTGCTTAATAAAATAATTTATAATTACTATGGAAAAAGTTTTGATTTATGTTGTATTTTTGTTTTTACAAATGGTTATCATCACTTTTTATAGAAAAGCAGAATGTTATCAAATATAATTCCGCAGCAAAATTACTTTGTGATTTTTAACGCTTATTGCAATAAAAATAACCCACCTCAAAGACAGAAGGAATTTATGAACAGCAAATTAGCCCTGATGCCGCTTTTGATTATGAGCGCGTTTTCTTATGCCGCCGATGAAGCGACGTCCGAAACCCCTGTGCAACAGCAGTTGCAGGAAGTCAATGTCCGCGCCGACGCCAAACGCGTCAAAGCCGCCCGCTCTTACTCCATCGCCAGCGACGGCGACTTGCGCGACCGCGTGAACTTGGGCGTATTGGGCAAAGCCAACGCTTTTACCGCGCCGATTACCGTCGTCAACTACGACGAACAAGCCCTCAATAACACCGAAGCGCGTACTTTGGTGGATGCCGTATCAAAAAAAGACGCGTCCGTTTGGCAGTTCGGCGGCGAAAGCAACACGCTGACCGGCCTGTATTTCCGAGGTTATCAGCTTGACTCGCGCCAATTCAGCGTCAACGGTTTGGCAGGTATGTACGGCACGCAAGGCACAGCCAGCGTGCATGTCGGTTCCGCGCAACTGATTAAAGGTGCGTCCACCACTGTAAACGGCATGGATCCCGAAGGCGCGGTATCCGGTTCCGTCAATATCGAAACCAAAAAAGCTGCGGACGAAGGCAACCGCAAAATCGGTTTGGGCTGGTTCAGCAACAACCGTGCCCAAGGTACGTTCGACTTGGGTCAACGTTTCGGCGAGAACAAAGAATTCGGCGTGCGCGCCAACGGCAAACTGCGCCACGGCGACACCCCGCGCCACGGTTACAGCGAAGACAACAAAGAATTTGCCTTGAATGCCGATTATCGCGGCGAAAAATTGCGCGTAGCGTTCGACTCCATCTACGCGAAACGCAAAACCAACGGCGGTCGCGCGCGTATGCAGGATATTCAAAACGCCAACGGCCGCTTGTTTGACGCGCCCGATGGCAAAGTGAACCTGCTGCCAAGTTGGAACTGGCAGAACACCGTCGGTCGCACCAATATGCTGACCTTCGAATGGGATGCGTTTGAAAATGCGCAAATTACCGGTGGTATCGGTTACAACAAGGCGCGTTATTACGGCACGCTGATTTCTCCGACTATTTGCGGCAAAGATGGCGCAAGCAGCCAAACCGCAACCTGCTCAAGTGCCAGCCAATACCACACAGGCACGGCGCGCCTGACCGACCAATATTTCCGTACTTTGAGTATGAACCTTACTGCACGCGGTGAATTTGAAACTGGGCCGGTAACACATAACTGGAGTACTGCTTTCGACCGCATTATCCGTCAACGTGCAACGATCAATGGAAGTGCAGCCGGTAAAAGCAAGGTAGAAGTTAAAGCAAACGAAAATATTGAGAGTAAATTGGCATCGTTTAAAGCAGACTATCCAAACTCATGGGCGAACTCTGCCAACTTGGATGCCAATATCAAAGTCAACAGTTTGGCTTTGTCCGACACACTGGGCTTCGTCGACAACAAATACCGCCTGACCTTGGGTGGACGCTTCCAAGCGGTTGAATACACCAATAAAAAAGAAGGTAAAAGCGGCGATGCCAAACGCTTCAGTCCGATGTTGATGGCTGCATGGGTGCCGCAGCCCGATTTGGTGGTTTATGGCAACTATATGGAAGACTTGGAGCCTGCCGACATCAAAACCGATGATGACGGTAATACTACCATGTCCAAACCGCGTGTCAGCCGTCAGTTTGAAGTCGGCGTGCGCAAAAACTGGGGCGACTTTGTCACTACTTTGAACGCGTTCCAAATCAAACGCCCGGGTTACTGGCGCGGCAATACCAAAAAAGGTACTGATTTTGCAGCATACAAAGCAGCAGGAGGCGCCGCCGGCGACAAACAAGGTTTTGAGCGTAACCGCGGTATCGAGTTCAATACCTATGCCAATCTGTTGAACAAAACTCTGCGTCCGAGCTTTGGCTTGATGTACCTGCAATCGACTGTGAAAAATTATCCGAACGCAGCCGATAATCTTGTTAACGGCGTACAAGTTGCCAACCCGCGCGTAATTGCCAAAGCGGGCGTGGAATGGGATACCCCGTTTGCTAAAGGCTTGACCTTGAACGGTAACGTTTCGTACTTCGGCAAGTCTTACCAAGACACGCAAAAACAATACGCCTTCCCGTCCTATACCTTGGTTGACGTAGGTGCGCGCTACAAAACCAAGCTGGGTAAAAATACCCTGACCGTCAGCAGCTCGGTAGAAAACCTGTTCAACAAAAACTACTGGCAGGTACAGCGCGGCCAATACGACCGCAGCTTCGCCGTAGTCGGCATGCCGCGTACTTATTGGCTGAAAGCGGAATTGGATTTCTAATATCCAAACAGGCAATTAGTAAAGACAAAGGTCGTCTGAAAATCCTCAATCAGAGTTTTCAGACGACCTTTTATATTGTTGTTTGAATGGGGCAAGTGATATGACTTATAGTGGATTAAATTTAAATCAGGACAAGGCGACGAAGCCGCAGACAGTACAGATAGTACGGCAAGGCGAGGCAACGCCGTACTGGTTTAAAGTTAATCCACTATATCGTAGAACGGCACCCCATTAATCACAACGCAGAGACAATGGATTAGAGGGATTCCCAAACGTTGGCAGCTTCTTCGGAGAAATGTTGCCAAGCGGGCAATGTTATGGAAGTTGCTGTTTCCAATGCGCCAGCAGTTGCTTGAGGATTTCAGACTGCTCGTGACCGTCGTTAATGGCGGTTTCGAGCCAACGGCAGGCTAAGGCTGTGTTGCGGCGGACGCCTGTTCCGTGGAAATAGAGGCAGGCGAGGTTGTATTGCGCCATTGTGTCTTTTTGCTGCGCTGCCTGAGCGAACCATTTGGCGGCTTGGGTATAGTCGGTCTCTGTTCCATGACCGTTGTAGTACATCATGCCGAGATTGGTTTGCGCTTTGCTGTGTCCCAAATCTGCGGCCTGCTGATAGAGCGTCAGCGCTTCGGCATGGTCAGGAGCGCGGTTCAGACCGTAATGGGCGGCAAAAGCCAGCTGATAGAATTGCTCCGCCTGTTGGCGTTGCAGCGCGTGTTCTTTGGCTTGGGGATAGTTTTGCTTATTGTTCAGGGCAATGTCCGCGAGTAGTTTTTGGTGTGCGGCAAGATTGCCCAAATCAGCGGCAAGCTGATAATAATGGCGCGCTTTGGAGGGTTCGGGAAGGATGCCCAGCCCGTAGCGGTAGATATCGCCGAGCAAACGCAGCGCTTCGGGATGATTGCGGCGGGCGGCTGCTTTGGCGTAGCGGCGTGCTTTATCCGTATCTTTCGGGATGTCTTTGCCCAGCAGATGGATTTCTGCGAGCTTGGCGTAAGCATCACTGCTGTTTTGTCTGGCAGCGGTTTCCAGCCATTGGATGGCTTTGTCGGGGTGGGTTGGGAGCAGGATTTCCGCAAGGGCGACTTGTGCAGGCGCGATGTTGTCACTTGCCGCGATGTACAGGTGTTGGGCGGCTTGTTCAAGGTCCGGTGCCACGCCTTGACCGAGCTTGTATTGCAATCCGAGCTGCCAATTGGCAGGCGTAAATCCTTGTTTGGCGGCAAGTTGGTAGAGCTGGTGTGATTGGGGATAATCGGGCGGCGAGGTGTATTGGCAATGCTGACCTAAGAAATATAGGGCTTGGGGATTTTGCTGACGCGCGGCGAGTACGGCCCAATCGACGGCTTCTTCGTGTTGACCTGCGTCATGATAAGCACGCATCAGCTTGAGCTGTGCTTCGATAATGCCTGCTTCTGCCAATTCCCGATAGGAGGGAAGCAGGGTATTGAGCGGCATGCCTTGTGCTTCTTGGATTTGAAGAAGGTTGTAGCTGGCGTAGGGATGACCGTCACGCGCCGCTTGCTGCATCAGGCGTATGCCAGCTTCACGGTTGGCAGGTATGCCTTGTCCTTGCAACAGGCAGCCTGCAAGATGGAATTCTGCTTCCGTATGCCCTTCGTCTGCCGCTTTTTGCAACAGAGGGACTGCGGCGGCAAAATCGGGCGGGATTTGGGTCATGAATGAGTGAGCTTCCCGGAATAGTGTATCGGCGGTTGTTGTATTCATTTTATTGTATATGTTTTGAATTTTATAGCGGATTAACTTTAAACCAGTACGGCGTTGCCTCGCCTTGCCGTACTATCTGTACTGTCTGCGGCTTCGTCGCCTTGTCCTGATTTAAATTTAATCCACTATATAAAACGGACGCTGTAAGTGTTTGCTTGAGAGTTGCAGTATTTTACCAGAAATTACCTGATTATTCATTCCGTTGTAATAAATTTTGTCGGGCAAATGCCTTAATGTGAATGCCGCCGGGCATTCTGTGCAAGCCGGCGGCATTTTGCTGTCGTTTTATTTTTTCAACATCTTTGCCGCTTCGACGGCGTAATACGTCAGGATGCCGTCGGCGCCGGCGCGTTTGAAGGCGAGCAGGCTTTCGAGTATGACTTTTTCACCGTCCAACCAGCCGTTTTGAATCGCGGCTTGAAGCATGGCGTATTCGCCGGAAACCTGGTAGGCGTAGGTTGGTACGCCGAACTCGTCTTTGACGCGGCGGACAACGTCAAGATAGGGCAGGCCGGGTTTGACCATCACCATATCCGCACCTTCCTGAATGTCAAGGGCGACTTCGTGCAGGGCTTCGTCGGTGTTGGCGGGGTCCATTTGGTAGGTTTTCTTGTCGGCTTTGCCCAAATTGCCGGAACTGCCGACCGCATCGCGGAACGGGCCGTAAAATGCGGAAGCATATTTGGCTGAATACGCCATGATGCGGGTGTGGATGTGTCCCGCGTCTTCAAGGGCTTCGCGGATGGCGAGGATGCGGCCGTCCATCATGTCGGACGGGGCGATGACCTGCGCGCCTGCGTCGGCGTGGCACAAGGCTTGTTTTACCAAAACTTCGATGGTTTCGTCGTTGAGGACATAGCCGTTCGCATCGGTCAGCCCGTCTTGCCCGTGGATGGTGTAGGGGTCGAGGGCGACGTCGGTCATGATGCCGAGTTCGGGGAATTTCTCGCGCAGGGTGCGCACGATGGTCGGTACGAGTCCTTCGGGATTGTAGGCTTCTTCCGCCAAGTCGGTTTTATTTCGGGTAACGACGGGAAAGAGTGCCAGCATGGGGATGCCGAGCTTGAGGGCTTCTTCGGCGGTGAACAATAATTTGTCCAGGCTTTGCCGTTTCACGCCGGGCATGGAGGGGACGGCTTCTTCCTGATTGCAGCCTTCGAGTACGAAAACGGGGTAAATCAAATCATCTGCGGTCAGGGTATGCTCGCGCATCAGGCGGCGGGAAAAGTCGTCTTTGCGCATACGGCGCATACGGGTGGTGGAAACGTAACGCGGTGGGAAATTCATAATCGTCCTTTGTCCTTCTGGAAACGGCTGAATCGGCAGGAGAAATGTTTTCAGACGACCTCTTTGCAAGCAGGGGTCGTCTGAAAATGGGTTTGCGACAGTTTACGCCGTTTTGATGAATTACTCAAAACTTGCACAGAGTGTCGAAAAATCAGTCTTTTACTTTTCTGATGGCTTTAACCGTTTTGGAAATCGAGTCGATTTTGTCAGGTTTGGGCATATTGCGCTCTTCCTCACGCAAGCCTTCGGCATCCAACGGCTCGATATTTTTCATGGCTTCGCGGTAGGCGGTAGGACTGAGTTTTTCTTGCGTGATGCGCCATACTTTGCGGCCGTTGGTACGCGTTTCCGATGCGGTCCACAAGCCGATTTTGTGGTAATAGAGCAAAACACTTTCGGCAAGGGCCTTCATGTCGGTATTGGGTCTGCCGCTACCGATGCTGCGGCCGATACGGTTGTTGCGTTGGTCAACTGCCTGATCCGCGAGATAACGGCTGAAATAGTTGATTTTCCCTTCGCGGATTTTGATGTCGGCAAGGTAGGCATTACCTGCTTCTTCGGCGATTACGTTGTCGAATTGGGAGGTAATGGCGGCTTGCCACAGGGCTTGGCGCACGGCATTGACCTGTGTGCCTTTGCCATCTCCGTTGGCAGTATCGTCTAAGCCGCTGCGGTAGGCAAAACGCGTGGCATTGCTGCTGATATTGAAGGAGCCTGTGTCTTCCATGCCGATGGCTTGCGCCGCTACGGGGTGATTGAGGGCGAATTGGGTAATTTTGCTGCGCCGGGTTTGATCTTCTTCAAAGGCAGTCTGACAGCCGGAGAGCAAGATGGAAGCAAGTAGGATGCATTTAAGATGTGTTTTAAATTTAATCTGAGCCATGATATGAGCCGTGATGAAAATATTATTTTATTGATGATATACTGCTTATGTAACATACAATTACATATTGTAGCAAAATATTTTTCATACGGGCGCTTTATTGTATCAGCGGTCTCTTGTATTAGGGTAAAAGGTCGTCTGAAACCGGCTTTAGGCGGGACGGTTTCAGACGACCTTTTCTTGTGTATGGCTGATTCAGCCTTGATGGGAAAAGTTTTCCGCAGCTAATGGCGCTCTCCCCAATAAAGCTGCAAAATCAGAATAATCGGCGCATGAGCCTTGTTTGAGCAGGGCAAAGCTGTCACGGCTGATGATGCCGTTGCTGAGGGTGTTTGCCAACGGCAGCGCAGGGTCAATCAGGCGCAGGGGGATGGGCAGGATATGTTGCGGGGGTTTGTGGTGCAGGGTTTGGCGGAGGGTGATCAGGTATTCCGCCAAGGTCAGCGTTTGGCTGCCGGTCATATTGATGATGCTGTGGCCGGCGTCGGTTTGGACGGCCAGTTTTGCCAAACCTTCGGCAACATCGGCAAGATGTACGGGCTGTAAGTAAAAGCGTCCGCCTTCCGGCAGTGGAAGTAAAGGGAGGTGGGCTAGTTTGATGAACAGTTCGCAGCTGATTCCCCCACGCCCGTAAACGACGGATGGTCTGGCTATGGCAATCGGGATGCTGCTTTGGGCGACGGCATCATCTCCACGTCCTTTACTGCCGACAAAGTTGATGGGTTGAGATGGGTCGGCACCCAGTGCGGATAGTTGCACCCAGCGTTTTATGCCTGCTGCTTTTGCCCATGCGGCGAGTTGTTTGGGCGTGCGGTGGTGTACGGTTTCGAGTATTTCGGCATGACGGCTCATGATGCCGATACAGTTGATGAGGACGTCTTGCCCCTCTAATAAACGGCGTGCAGCGGTTTCATCGGGATGAAGAAAATCGAAGGCGCGGCGGTCGGGCGTGCAAACTTGGTGACCTTGTTCTTTTAAGATTTGGGCGGTACGGCTGCCGATGAAGCCGCTGCCTCCGAAAATGATGATGTTCATGGTTTTTCTTTATGGTGTTGCTGAGGTCGTCTGAAAATCTTTAAATCGGTTTCATCACCATCAGGAAGTAAATCACGATAGTGGCACAAAAGGCGGGATAGCCCAGCAATTCCCAGCATCTGGCGTAACGCCAATAGGGTTCCGGAATGGTGTCTGCGTTTTCTTTATGCGCTTGTTCGGCAATCTTTGCCATACGAATTTGCAGCCAGACAACAGGCAGCCAGCAAATGCCTGCAAGGATGTATAAACCGATCGTCATCCATACCCAATTTTGTTCCAGCATGGTGGAAACGGTATAGCCGCGTTCGTACAGCATCCATAAACCGGACAGGGGTTGGAAAATAACGGCAGGTGTCGTAAACCACCAATCTGCCTTGATGACCCAATGCGATACGACCGACTGCGCGGCGACCGAACCGCTGCGGTTTGCCCAAAAGAGGTAAAACGCTGTACCAAAACCGGTGCCAACCATTAAGGTAGCCGAGATGATGTGCAGGGTTTTAACGATTAAATAGGTGTTCATTTTTTATCTCCTACGGATTGATACAGGAAAAATAAAGTAGCCATAATCGGCAGGTTTTTTACCAAAGGCGCAAAAGGGTGCGCCCACATTTCGGGCAGCCTGAAGGCAATAATCAGGCTGTATGCCGCGACGGTTATTAGTTGCAGCAGCCATATTGCGGAACGGGCGCGAAAGCGGCTGAAGCATAAAAAGGCGAAACCGATGTCCAATAGTGAAGCGGCGATTAATGTCGGCCATTGCAACGGATTGGGAATGCCGACCGAATGCAGCAAATCCAATGACATTTCGGGCATGAAAAACAGAGGTTGGGTACCGCTCCAGAGCCATAGCAGCCCCATCGAGTAAGATAGGTAAGCAGGGAGATTGCGTGTAGTGTTGTCGGACATATTGGTTTCCTAATTATTTCATTTCGGTTTGTTTGTATATTTAGCCTGTAATTTCTAAAATTTCTGTCAAAAGAGAAATATAGGGGTAAAAAAATTAGGCAGGTTCCCGAATATCGTCTTCACCAGGAGGATTGGGCAGACTCAAAAGACCGACAATCAAAGAATAAGTACCGCCTATTACCACGCCGGCTAGGAGGCTGGTGACAAAATCTGCGCCAAACAGTAAAAGATATAGGCAATCGCATAATGATCCGGTTATGATTGCCCGTATAAGGCCGCGTAAGTCCCTGTATGTAGACGTCAAGCTTAAGATCAAACCGCAAATTAGGGCCGGTACGGTAAAGAATAAAGCATAGTAGCCGATACTAAACGCAAAAAATAGCGTAGATGCAGTATAAACGATGATGACTCTGCCTTTCGGATAGTCGAAATAATCTTCTGTCGAATGCGTCATAACACACCTATGATTGCGTAAGAGAAACCGGGGGTTGTGTCTTGTAAACCAATTGGGGAGGTATCATCGGAAAAATTTTTGTATTCCGGCGCCTATTTTTAAAATTTTCACCATGGTTGAGGTGGAAAGCTTCAACATTTCATTTGCCCATATGGTCAGTGTGTTAATGAAATCATGGGTTTGCCGGATTCGCTGCTTGGCGGTTTCATTTTCCTGACTAAATTCAGGACTGTCGATCAGGCTTTGCAAAAATTGCCGCGTCGGTTCGATTTCACGCTGCATGCGCATTTCTGCGATGGTGCGGAACAAAGTCCAGACGTCGTCTGAAGTTTCAAAATGATCGCGTCTGTCGCCCAAGATATGCACGGTATGCACCAGCCTCAGATTTTGCAGCTCTTTGATGCTGTTGCTGACATTGGAGCGCGCTACGCCGAGCGTTTCGGTAATTTCTTCGGCATTCATCGGTCTGCCTAAGATGTAGAGTAGGGCGTGGATTTGCGCAACGGTACGGTTGACGCCCCATTTGGTGCCCATTTCGCCCCAGTGGAGGATAAATTTTTCAGTGGTCGGATTCAGTTTCATAGTGAGGGTATTTTATTTTTATCTTTTATTTCTGTCAATACAGAAATAAAAGATTTTTTTGAAATGGGTAAAAAAGACGGACTGAATTCAGCCCGCCTGTTTTAAACTATAGAGTATTTTTTACGATAGATTATTTTTCGACTGCTGCTTGTAGTATTCCAGCAGTTGTTTCGCTTGCAGCAAAGGCAGCCCGAAATGCTCGTTGATGTTTTTGAGGTCTGCTGTTTCTTTTCCGGTCAGATTTTGTTCGAGCCATTTCAGATTGTCCGGATTGCTTTTGATTTTTTCAAAATACGCCTGTTTGCGCTTCCAATTTCGCGACCACACCAGCAGCATGGTGAAAATACATAGCACGATTAAGAAAATATTCGTGAAAGCCATCATGTCCATCGTAGTCTCCGCTTACTTGGAAGTATGGGGATTATAAGCGAATCAAGTGTTTACGGATATATTGGGGAACGAGGGAGGCATGGGTTTCGGGGCAAGTTTTGATAGGACAGCCTATTTCCGGATGGCAGTTTGTTATCTCAATATAGTTTTTGCCGTAGCTAAAATCCGTTTTGCGGAAAGAGTCGTCTGAATTGGGAAAACAGGGTAATTTTGTGGTTTTGAGTTTGGATTTCTATGCGCGTGTACAGTTAAATCATTAATAAAATAATGCGTTGTGTTAGAATCTTGCCGAGTTGTTAATACAGGTTTGAAAGTGCTCCGTGCCGTCGGCAAGCCATTTGAGCAACGCAGTTCATACTTTCAGACGACCCCAATACCGAATTTCAAATATCTATGTCCGTCAACCATTACGAAAATTTCCCCGTCGGCTCGCTTGTCATGCCGCGCCGCCTGCGCAAGCCTACCCATGCCGTTTACGCTTTTGCGCGCACTGCGGATGACCTCGCTGATGAAGGCAATGCCGAAGCCGATGAACGCTTGCGCGCTTTGGATGAACTCAAATCCGAACTTGACCGCATACAGCGTGGCGAAACGCCGCTGACCCCACTAATGCAACGTTTGCAACGTGAAGCCATCGCGCCTTTCAAGCTGCCGCTGCAGCCGTTTTACGATCTTTTGTCCGCATTCAGTCAGGATGTTGTCAAAACCCGTTATCAGGATTTTGGCGATCTGATTGACTACTGCCGCCATTCCGCCAATCCGATCGGGCGCATTATGCTGCATCTGTACGGACAAACCGACGAAGTCAGCATCGCCCAAAGCGACGGCATCTGTACCGCGTTGCAACTCATCAACTTTTGGCAGGACGTTGCCGTCGATTGGCAGAAAGGCCGTGTTTATATCCCGCAGGACGACTTGCAAAAATTTAACGTCAGCGAAGCGCAAATTGCCGAAGGCAAAGCGGATTTTGCGTTCCAAAGACTGATGGCGTATGAATGCAACCGCGCGTTCCAAATGCTCAAAGGCGGTTCGCCCTTGGGTAAAACGCTGAAAGGCCGTTTGGGATTTGAATTGCGGATGATTATTGTCGGCGGACAACTGATTTTGCAGAAACTGGACGGCAGCAAATACGACGTATTTACTCAACGTCCTGTTTTGGATAAAAAAGATTGGCTGATTATTCTGAAACGGGCATTCTTGAAGAAATAAAGCGACCGGAGCAAGAGGTCGTCTGAAAAGCAGCTTGAAGGCTTCAAGGCTGTTTTCAGACGACCTTTTTCATGACTGCCCGCTGCACTCCGAAGATTGATACCAATACCAACGTAAATCCTGCCAACGACTTCGCGTCCATCCCTTGCCCTAAAAACAGCCAGCCCAAGATAAATGCCGAGACAGGGCTGAGCAATCCCAGCGACGAAACCGCAGCAGGCGAAAGTTTGGCAATCCCTTTGAAAAACAACACATAAGCCAACACGGCACCAAACAGGCTCAAATACAGATAGCCGCCGATATTGGCGGGGCTTAAAGATTCGAGCCGCGGTTCGGCAAGCAGCGCGACGGGCAGTAAAAACAAGCCGCCGATGAAAAGCTGCCAGCCGGTAAACGCCAATACGGGCAACGAAGTGTGGCGGTGTTTCGACAAATACACGCCCAACGCCATCGCCGCCGCGCCCGCCAATGCCGCCAAAATCCCCGTTCCGTCATAGCGCGCCTGCGGCGACAAAACCAAGAGCGCAATCCCCAAAACCCCTGCCGCCGACCAAGCCCAAGCTGCTTTGGGCGGCATGGTTTTGCCGATTAACCAAGTGAACACCAGCACCATCAGCGTCTGCGTCGAACTCAACACCGCCGCCAGTCCGCCCGGCAGGCGATACGCCGCCACAAACAACATTGCCTGAAAAAAGCCGATGTTCAAAAAACTGAGCAAAACAACGATCGCCCATTCGTCGCGTTTGGGTATCCGCCGCGTCCACGCCAACAGTAAAAGCCCGGCGGGTAAAACACGGATAAGCGCTGCGGTAAACGGCCGGTCCGGTGGCAGAAATTCGGTGGTCACGAGATAGGTACTGCCCCAAATCAACGGGGCGAGTGCGGTGGTCAGGATGGTGGCGGTACGGTTGGGCATTTTGATTCTCGTAGGAATGCAGCTTTTCAGATTGACTATGCAGTAGGTCGTCTGAAAAAAAGGGAATGGGGTGTGATGGGGCAACAGCAGCCTGCAATTTGGTTTTGAATGTGCAGACGCCCGCCTAGATCAGCAGACAATATCTGCCAAATCTTCTATCGCCATATCACATTGTCCCGTTTGTGCAGCAATAATCAAACCCTCACCTAATAAAAATACTTTGTCGGCGAGTTTCTGAGCATTATCTTTATCTGTGCCGTTTTCACTCAAACGGGTTCTTAAAAAATCACGGATTTGGGATTTATGGGCGGCAGATTTTTGGTGCGGGCTGCTGTTGGGGTCAGCATATTCTCCGCAGACATTGATGAACATGCAGCCGTAGAAATCGGGAGATTTTGTCCAATCTACGATAAAGTCAAGATAGGCGCGGGCGGTTTGCGCTTTGGGTTTTTCATCCAATGCCGCAGCAAGTTTGTCCATGAATTGTTTATGGCGGTAGTCCAAAACGGCATCTATCAAGCCGTCTTTGCTGCCGAAATGGGCATATAGTGTGCGTTTGGTTGTACCGGCGTTCTGCGCCAGCAATTCTACGCCTGATGCGTGAAACCCTTCCTTGTAAAACAGGTCGTGGGCAGTGCGGACGATGTTTTCTTTGATAGACATAAAAATCCTTGCATAAGGTATACCGACTGGTATAGTATTTAAAAATATACCGATTGGTGTATTTTAACTAATTTGGAGAATATTAAAATGTCAGAGAAAAAACTTTTTGCCGCCTATGAAAAATGTCCGCCCAGACTGCCTTATGGTGTTATCGCCGCCGCATGGCTGGGCGCGGCGTTGGAAACGGGTGCTTTTGCCGGAATAGGGAATGCGGCAAACCTGCCTTTGGTGTTGGGTTCGTTCGGCGCGAGCTGCTTATTGGTCTTCGCCTACCCACAAAGTCCTTTTGCACAGCCTAAAAACGTTATCGGAGGACATTTCGTCGCTACTTTAACGGGGTTGATATTTATGGCGGCATTCGGTGCAGGCTGGTGGGTAATGGCTTTGGCTGTCGGCACGGCGGTGGCATTGATGTTGCTACTTCGCGTACCGCACCCGCCGGCAGGCTCCAATCCTTTGATTGTGATGCTTGGTGGCGTGGGCTGGGATTTTTTGATTACGCCGACTTTGGCTGGGTCGTTGATTTTGGTGGCTGTGGCTTTGGTTTACAATAATTTGGGCAAAGGACGGCGGTATCCGACTTATTGGTTGTAATGTCTGGGTCGTCTGAAAAAGCGACACGCCGTTTTCAGACGACATCAGTTTATTGTGCAGACTTTTTCTTGTCCAGCCGCTTCAATTGCTTGGCGGCATATTTGTTGCCTGCCTCGGCGGCACGGCGGTAATAGCGGGCAGCCTTTTTCAGACGACCGGTATCTTCATAGAGGATACCGAGGTTGGATAATGCCATGATGCAGCCCGCTCGGGCGGCGAGTTTGTACCATTTTTTTGCCTGTTTTTTGCTGCGGCGCACGCCGTTGCCTTTGTAGTAGAGGAAGCCTATGTTGTTGCAGGCGGTTTCATCCGCTTGTAAGGCGGCGCGGGCGTACCATTTGTAGGCTTTGGTGTAGTTTCGGGGCAAACCGAGGCCTTCATCGTATAGGTAGCCGAGGGCGCGTTGGGCTTCGGCGCAACCCGCTTTGGCTGCTTTGCGATAAAGCAGGCAGGCTGTCTTAATGTCTTTTTTGCCGCCGAGTCCACGCTCGTGCAGCAAGCCGAGGCGGTAGGCTGCATAGGCCGTATCGGGGATTATGCTACCGTGTTGCTTAAAGGCGCGTGCATACCATTTGCGGGCGCGGCGGTAGTCGGGCTTTTCTGCAAATTCGTACAGGCGGCCGAGGGATTCCTGTGCTTTGGCATGACCGAGTTTTGCGGCACGGCGGTAATATTTTTCGGCTTTGGTGAGGTTTTGCTTGACGCCTTCGCCGTACTGGCGGGCATTGCCGAGACCGAACCAGCCGTCTGGGCAGCCTTTTTTGGCGAGTTGGCGGTAGGTATGGTAAGCGGCGCGGGCTTCGGCAGAATCGGATAAGCAGACATAACTGAGGCATTCGAGCAGGGCGGCGCGGTAGAGGGATTTAGGGTTCATATTTCTGCCTTTCTGTTGGTTTCAGACGACTTGAATAGCTTTTTCGGAATTTTTCCCGACAGCAGTTGGGCGCGCTGCGGTTGATGCGTACGGGTGGTCGGTAAGGTTTTAATTTTTGTGTTTTTTGATTTTCAGACGACCCCAAAGGTCGTCTGAAAGCTTGTCGGAACAGGTTTGAACGGACGATAAACCAAGCGGCGGTCTGGCAACATGGAACGATGGTTCGGGTGGGGCCAATTTATCTTATTTTCGTGTTTTTATAAACGGTTTAAATTGTGCGGTATGGATTTTTTGATGAGAACGAGATGGTATCTGACTCGGTGTCGGATTGAGGTCGTCTGAAAACGTAAAAAGCAGCCGGCGCTTTGATTTTTAAAGGTGCGGGCTGCTTTTTGTTTCCATTGCGTCATGACGGTATTGCAACACCTATTCACAAAAAAACACAGTTTGATTGTAACGTTTCAAACATTTCCCCTATAATCCGCCTGTTTTCAATTTTTACATGCAAAGAAAGGAGCAGCCATGACACGCAATACTTCAATCCGCTCAATCACATTCTTTGCAGCCCAAGCGTCGGTCTGATTTCCGGACAACGCGTTTCCGCATTTCCCTATCGCCCGCTTCGGGCTGCTTTCCCATCAATCGGACAGAGGTCGTCTGAAAAAGTCAGACGGCAGTCGGTATATTTTCAAACCGGACATTTTTTTCGTTTTGTCGGTTTGAATTTGTTTTGCCATCTGTCCGTTTTAAAGAAAGCATACACATGGGCAATTATCAAAATCCCCATCATATTCATATCATCGCTGATTCGGAAACCTGGATTGAAGGCAACGCCGTCGCTCAACTCGAAACCACCGCCAAGCTGCCGCATATGCTGCGCGTAGCCGGCATGCCCGATTTGCACGCGGGGCGCGGTTATCCCGTCGGTGCAGCGTTTTTCAGCGAACACCATTTTTATCCCGCGCTCATCGGCAACGACATCGGCTGCGGCATGGCGTTTTGGCAAACCGATTTGTCCGCTGCCAAGCTCAAACCCGTCAAACTCGCCAAGCAGCTTGGCAACATCGATACGCCTTTGAGCCAAGACGAACAAGAAGCCTTGCTTGGGGAATCCGCATCCGATTATCCGTTTTCAGACGACCTCGCAGTCGGCACCATCGGCGGCGGCAATCACTTTGCCGAGTTGCAAACCGTTGAAACCGTTTACCGCGACGATTTGCTTCCCGCTGCCTTTGATTCAAACCGTTTGCAGTTGTTGGTACACAGCGGCTCACGCGGACTGGGGCAGCAGATTTTGCAACGCCACATCGAAGCCTACGGCCATCGAGGTTTGGCGGAAGGCAGTGAGGCTGCGGCGGACTATCTTGCTGAACATCAGGCAGCCCTTGAGTTTGCCCGTTTAAATCGCCGTCTGATTGCCGCCAGAATGCTCGACCGCTGGTGCACGGAAGGCGAATGCCTGCTTGACGTGCATCACAATTTCCTCGAACAAGCCGAAATCGCGGGGCAAACCGGCTGGCTGCATCGCAAAGGCGCAACGCCCGCCGATAAAGGTCTGGTCATGATACCCGGCTCGCGCGGCGATTACAGCTATCTGGTTCTGCCGAGCCAAGATTGTCAGATTTCGCTGAATACATTGGCACACGGCGCAGGACGGAAATGGCAGCGCGGCGAATGCAAAGGCCGCCTGTCGCACAAATATTCCGCCGACAGCCTGCGCCAAACCGCATTCGGCAGCGTAGTCGTTTGTCAGGATAAGGCTTTGATTTTTGAAGAAGCTCCGCAGGCTTATAAAAACATCGACAGCGTCATTTCAGCCATGAGAAACGCAGGTCTGATTGAATTGGTCGCCCGGTTCAAACCTGTTTTGACTTACAAAACCAGCGGCGGATGCGGAGAATAAATATGAAGCAAAATTTACAAACGGTTTATCTACAAATTTCCACTGCGCAAGGGCCTGCTGAATGCCGCATCTTTGCCCGTTTCGTATTGGGCAGGCTGCTTGCCGAGGCGAAGGTGGAAGGTGTCGGGGTGGAAATCATCTCCGAAACTGCCGATAAACACGGCATTATGTCGGCGGTGCTTAAATTGGACGGCAAACATGCCGAAACTCTGGCACAGCGTTGGCAAGGTTCGCTCCAATGGATATGCGCCAGCCCCGTCCGCCCGAAGCATCCGCGCAAAAACTGGTATATCGGCGTTTTCCGTATGCCCGATATGCCTGAAATGCCGTCTGAAAGCGAAATTGAGTTTCAAACCTGCCGTTCGGGCGGCAAAGGCGGGCAGCACGTCAATAAAACTGAAAGTGCTGTGCGTGCCACTCATAAAGCGAGCGGTATTTCCGTGCGGGTCGAAAGCGAACGCAGTCAGCATGCCAACAAAAAATTGGCTTTGACCCTGCTGGCGCAAAAGTTGGCGGAACATCATGCCGGACAGGCTGACGATTACGCCCGCGCACAGCACAGCCAGCTTTATCAGGTGGAACGCGGCAATCCGAAACGGACGTTCGTCGGAACGGAATTTAAGGAGAAGCCGGATGCTAAATCTTGAGCTGAGACAGCCGCTTTGGCAATGTCGTCATCCCCCGTGTTTTTAATATACGGGAAAAGGTCGTCTGAAAACCTGAATTTGTGTTTTCAGACGACCTTTTGTCTGGCTATCAACATCCGTCAATAAGAATCCGGAATGTGTTTGAAATACAGCATGACCAGATACCAAAACAGCGTCGCTGCGGCTGCACCGAGCAGCACCCATGCGCTGATTTTGGCGACATCGCGCAGGGCGCGTTTTTGCTTGCGGCTGAAGAGGCGGTTGATGATCAGCGCGGCAAGTGCGAAAAAGAAAAAAATACGGAAAAGTCTGCCTATCATGTCGGGAAGCGGGGGAGGTCGTCTGAAAAAGTATGGTTCGGGCGCGGCGGCATGGAGACGGATGTTTCAGCGCGTCAGGCTGCTTGTCCGCCCGTGTCAAAAAGTCATGCCGTTTGCTATATAATAACGCTTTTCGCCGCATTTGTTGGAACAGGATATGAGTCAAAGTGCCTCGGTGGGCATTGTAACGCCCCAAAAAATTCCGTTTGAGATGCCGCTGGTTTTGGAAAACGGTAAAACTTTGCCGCGTTTCGATCTGATGATTGAAACCTACGGCGAGCTGAATGCCGAAAAAAACAATGCGGTTTTAATCTGCCATGCGCTGTCGGGCAACCATCATGTTGCGGGCAGGCATTCGGCGGAGGATAAATATACGGGCTGGTGGGACAATATGGTCGGACCCGGCAAACCGATTGATACGGAACGTTTTTTCGTGGTCGGTTTGAACAATCTGGGTGGCTGCGACGGCAGCAGCGGGCCTTTGTCGATCAATCCTGAAACGGGCAGGGAATACGGCGCGGATTTTCCGGTGGTTACGGTGAAGGACTGGGTAAAATCCCAAGCCGCGCTTGCCGATTATCTCGGCATCGAACAATGGGCGGCGGTTGTCGGCGGCAGCTTGGGCGGTATGCAGGCTTTGCAGTGGACGATTTCCTATCCCGAGCGCGTGCGCCATGCCTTAGTGATTGCATCTGCGCCGAAACTGTCCACGCAAAATATCGCGTTCAACGATGTAGCACGTCAGGCGATTTTGACCGACCCCGATTTTAACGAAGGACATTACCGCAGCCGCAATACCGTTCCTGCACGAGGCTTACGGATTGCCCGCATGATGGGGCACATCACTTATCTTGCCGAAGACGGTTTGGGCAAAAAATTCGGACGCGATTTGCGTTCAAACGGCTATCAATACGGTTACGGTGTTGAATTTGAAGTGGAATCCTATCTGCGCTATCAGGGCGACAAATTCGTCGGGCGGTTTGATGCCAACACTTACCTGCTCATGACCAAGGCACTGGACTATTTCGATCCGGCGGCGGATTTCGGCGACAGCCTGACCCGTGCCCTGCAAAATGTGAAAGCGAAATTCTTTGTTGCCAGCTTCAGTACCGACTGGCGTTTTTCGCCCGCGCGTTCCAAAGAGCTGGTCAAAGCGCTGATTGCCGCGCACAAGCCGGTACAGTATATCGAAGTCAAATCCAACCACGGCCATGACGCCTTTTTGATGGAAGACGAGGCCTATATGCGCGCCGTAGCGGTTTATATGAACAATGTTGACAAGGATTGCCGATCATGAATTTGCGCGACGATTTGCAGTTGATTTACGACTGGATTCCCGAAGGCAGCCGCGTCTTGGACTTGGGCTGCGGCGACGGCGAATTGCTGGCGGCTTTGGTGGAACACAAAAAATGCAGCGGCTACGGCATCGAAATCGACACCGATAGCGTCATCGCCGCCATGTCGCGCGGCGTAAACGTCATCCAAGCCGATTTGGAGCAGGGTTTGGCGGAATTTGGCAATCAGACGTTTGACGTTATCGTCTTGAGCCAAACCATCCAAGCCATGCAGAATACCGAGAAAATCCTGCGTTGCCTCATGCGCGTGGCGAAACAGGCAATTGTCAGCTTCCCGAATTTCGGCTACTGGCGCAACCGCTTCCAAATCGCCATCGGCGGTCATATGCCGGTTTCCGAGCGCATGCCCTACCATTGGTACGACACGCCGAATATCCATTGGTGTACGCTCAAAGACTTTGATTTATTGTGCGCCAAAAACAAAATCCGCGTCCTCGAGCGCGCGGTCATGACGGGTAACAAACAGGTCAAACATTTCCCCAACCTGTTGGGCAGCTTGGCGTTTTACCGCGTCGGGTAAGATGGATTGAGCACCTTGCTGGCAATAACAGGTTTTTTGGTTCTATTAACAACAGGTCGTCTGAAAAATGAAATAGTAGATTTTCAGACGACCTCTTTATGTTGAAAATAAAATAATGAAAAATGAAACGTCATCACTTCTCTTATGGCTTACTGCAATCATGCTGACTGCGTGTTCTCCAAGCAAAGAAGATAAAACAAAAGAAGTCGGCGCATCTGCTGCTTCGTCCTCCACGTCATCTGCTTCTTCCCAATCCGATTTGAATCCAATCGCGTCCAACTCTAATAGCGTCAAGCAAGTAGAAGGCGCACCTTCTTCAAATTGCACCAACCTGCATCAGATTGACGGCATTGATGATTTTGTCCGTCAGGTTGCCGAAAATATCGATTCCAGTTGTTTGTTTGAACGCAGCCCTAAAGAATTGGCGGCGATTTGGGGCATTCCCGGCGGAGACGATCCGCTGGGGCAGGCACTGTTCCCTGATATTGATCCGAATGATCCTAAAAACGTTGATAAAGTGATAGAGGCTATTGATCAGATGGGAAAAGGGGAGCGGAGCCATAATCAGCAGGCGGTTGAACCGGTGGTACAAGAAATGAAAGCACTCAGGCGTCGGGATACTTTGGTTTTATCAACAGGCAAACAGACAAGCCAAGGTTCAAATGAGCCGCTAAGGATAACGCGGAATTTCGACATAGAAGGAACGCCGGAATATCTCAAGAAACATGGCGGCGGGTTTGGCGGCAGTTTTCAAAACATCAGCCGGTTGCCCGAATATTTGAAAGCACACGGAAAGATTTTTGAGGCGCAAAGGGTATTCCGCCTTTTCAACCGCGACCGCAGCCCTGATAAGCCTTATCTGGAAATCGTGTTCGACGAAAGTGGAAAAATTGTTTCGATTACCGTATATGAGAATGTTTCCAATCCGGCAAGCGAGATTCATTTGATGTAATGGGTTTGGAGCACAAACGGAGAGGGGGAAAATCTGGACTTATTGAGTGTTCATTGAGCATTTGATGCGATAGCATTTTGATTGGAAGCCTTCAATTCAATATCAAAAAGGTCGTCTGAAACCTGAATCGGGTTTTCAGACGACCTTTTGTTGATGTGTTCGAGCTTAACCAAATGCTTAACGGCTGTCTTTCCATTGGTAATATTTCGAGCCGAGGAAGGAGCCGAGTTTGCGCAGGAAAGGTTGGGTGATGATGCTCGGGTGTTTGAGTTTTTCAAACGGTTTCAGACGACCATCGTCGCCCATGATGGCTTCGGCGATGGCAAGGCCTGCTATGCCGGTAATCGCCATGCCGTGTCCCGAGTAGCCTTGGGCATAGTAAACATTGGGCGCGAGTCTTCCGAAGTGGGGGGCGAGGTTGGCGGTGATGTCGCATTCGCCGCCCCATGAATGTTCGATTTTGACATCGGCAAGCTGGGGGAAGACTTTGAGCATGTCTTGGCGGACAAGCTCGGTCATGCGGTTGGGATCGTCGATGAACTCGTTGTCTTTACCGCCGAAGAGCAGGCGGCCGTCGGCGCTGAGGCGGTAGTAGTCGAGGACGTGGCGGTTGTCGCAGACAGCCATGTTGTTGCGGATGAGTTCTTTGGCGCGTTCGCCCAGCGGTTCGGTGGCGATGATGAAGGTGCTGACGGCGATGGCTTTTTTTTCCAACGGCTTGAATTTTTGATGCAAACCGGCGTAGGTGTTGACGGCATACACGAGGTTTTGGCATTCGATGCTGCCGTCCGGGGTATGGACGAGCCAGCCGCCTTGATAGGGTTCGATACGGGTCATCGGGGACTGTTCGAAAATCTGCGCGCCTGCTTCTGCGGCGGCGCGGGCGATGCCCAGGGTGTAGTTGAGCGGATGGAGGTGGCCGGAATGGGGGTCGAACTGTGCGCCCAAGTACATATCGCTGGCAAGTTGTTGCTTGAGCGTGGCTTTATCCCAGAGTTGGTAATGGGTAGCGCCGTAATGTTGTCGGGCGTGTTCATGCCATTGTTGTAATTCTTCCCAATGCTGCGGGCGGATGGCGACGGTGGCGTAGCCGCGCTGCCAGTCGCAAGCGATTTGGTGTTTTTTAACCCGTTCGTCAACGAGTTCGACGGCTTGCAGGGATTGCTGCCAAAACCAGCGGGCTTGTTCCAAGCCGATTTGTTTTTCGATTTCTTCCATACCGCAGGCGTAATCGCTGATGACTTGCCCGCCGCTGCGCCCTGATGCGCCGAAGCCGATACGGGCGGCTTCGAGTACGGTAACTTCGCGTCCGTTTTCGGCAAGGGGAAGGGCTGTGCAAAGTCCTGTCAATCCTCCGCCGATGACGCAGGTCTCGGTTTTCAGACGACCTTCAAGCTTGGGATAAGCGGCGTGGGGATTGATGGTGCTGAAATAATAGGAGGGAAGGTATTCTTTGAAATTGGGATGAATCATAGGGTAATGCTTTGTGTGGTTTCAGACGACCTTTGGGGGGTAAAGTGGATTAACTTTAAACCAGTACGGCGTTGCCTCGCCTTGCCGTACTATCTGCTGTACTGTCTGCGGCTTCGTCACCTTATCCTGATTTAAATTTAATCCACTATAGTTGAGGGTCGTCTGAAAAGTTGTCAAACGGGTTGCGTGAAGAAAACAGGCTGACCTTGCATTGATGCGGTCAGCCTGTCTGATTGGGTCAATTTGTTTTTTCTGCGGCAAGCTTTTCCTGACGGTAGGCTTCGGCGGCTTCCCGATCGCGTTTGGTTGCTTGGCGCATCATCCAGTAATTGATGACGATGACCAGCGTACCGATGATGCCGATCAGGATGGTTGCCAACACATTCATCTGCGGGTCGAGACCCAGCTTGATTTTGGAGAAAATCACCTGCGGCAATGTGGAAGAACCGGGGCCGGACAGGAAGGAGGTAATCACCAAATCATCCAGCGACAGGGTAATGCCGAGCAGGAAGCCTGAAGCGATGGCAGGGGCAATCAAGGGCAGGGTGATGACGAAAAAGATTTTCAGCGGACGCGCACCTAAGTCCATTGCGGCCTCTTCGAGCGATTGGTCAAGCTCCACCAGACGCGAACGGATGACGACGGTGATGTATGCCATACAAAGCGTCGTATGCCCGAGAAAAATGGTGAAGAAACCGCGGTCGAAGTACAGGTTTTGCAGCAATTCGCTACCTTGCAGGAACATTTGCACCTGAATAATCAGCAGGAGCATGGACAGACCGGTAATCACGTCAGGCATAACCATAGGCGCGGAAATCATACCGGCAAACAAGGTGCTGCCGCGGAAGCGTTTGATGCGCGCCATCGCGTAACCTGCCAGCGTGCCCAAAACGACGGCTGCAAGCGAGGATGCGGCGGCAATGCGCAGCGACAGCCAAGCGGCTTCCAAGATGGTGTCGTTTTCCAGCAATGCGCTGTACCACTTGGTCGAAAAGCCGCCCCAAACGGTAACCAGCTTGGATTCGTTGAACGAATAGATGACCAAGACGACCAGCGGAATATACAGAAACGCCAGCGACAGCATCAGCATCAGTTTCAGGAACCAGGATAATCGGGATTTCTGCATTATTTGGATCCTTCTTCTAATTCGCGGTTTTCATAATGCTGGAACAGTGCAATCGGCACGACCAGCAGTGCGACCATGACGACGGCGACGGCGGAAGCCAACGGCCAGTTGTTTTGATCGAAGAACGCCTGCCACAAGACTTTACCGATCATCAGGTTTTCCGAACCACCGACCAGCTCGGGAATCACAAATTCACCGACTGCGGGTACGAAAACCAGCATGGAGCCTGCGATGATGCCGGTTTTAGACAGGGGCAGGGTAATGGTGAAGAACGATTTAATCGGCCCTGCGCCCAAATCAGAAGCGGCTTCGAGCAGGCGGTTGTCGAGTTTCACCAGTTGCGTGTAAAGCGGCAGGATCATAAACGGCAGATAGGCATAAACCATAACCAAGTTCAGCGAGAACGCGTTGTAGAACAGGTCTAAAGGCTCTTCGATAATCTGCATTTTGAGTAGGAAATTGTTGATGATGCCGTTGTGTCCCAGCAGGCCCATCCATGCGTAGACGCGCAACAGGAAGGAAGTCCAGAAAGGCAGCATGATGGCAAGCAGCAGACCGTTGCGCATGGCGGGGTTGGCGCGCGAAATTGCATAGGCGGTCGGATAACCAATCAGCAGACAAATGATGGTCGTCGTCAGCGCAGTCTTAATGGAAGACCAGTAGGTCATCAGATAGATATTGCTGTTTTCGCTGTCGCCAAACGGATTCAGGGTATTCCAAAAATTTTGGAAGATATCGGCATAGTTTTGATAACTGATGGCGATGTTCAGACGACCTAAATCTTCATCGACGCTGGTCAGCGGCGTAAACGGCGGAATGGCGATTTCTTGTTCGGCAAAGCTGATTTTCAGCACGATGGCGAACGGAATCAGAAACAGCACCAAAAGCCAAATATACGGCACGGCAATGACCGCGCGCTGACCCGGGCGGCGGAACAGTTTGTTTTTCAGTTTTTTAAGGTTCATCTCATTCCCCTTAAATCAACGGAACAACGGAGTCGGTTGGTTTTCCGGCCAGCTGATATAGACGGTTTCGTCCCAAGTCGGCGGCGTGATGTTGCGCACGTACCAATAAGGTGCAGGGACTTGGCTTTTGACGACGCGGCCGTTGGCGAGTTTGATGTGGTAAATCGCGAAGCTGCCCAAGTAGGCGATTTCTTCTACCGTGCCTTTTGCCCAGTTGAAGCTGCCCAAGTGGTCGGGTTTTTCTTTGTACAAATCAATGTCTTCGGGACGGATGCTGACCCAAATGTCTTGTTCGCTCGGGCCGCCCAGACCGTGGTCGATGCGGACGTGGTTTTCCAAGCCTTCGCATTCGATAACGGCATAATCGGCATGGTCGTCAATCACGACGCCGCCAAAAATATTGGTCTCGCCGATGAATTCGGCGGTAAAGCGGCTGTTGGGGTAGTCGTACACGTCGCTGGGCGTACCGACCTGTTGCAACTGACCGTCAGACATAATGGCGATGCGGGTCGCCATCGTCATTGCTTCTTCTTGGTCGTGTGTGACCATGATGCAGGTTACGCCGACTTGTTCCAGCGTGTTGACCAATTCGAGCTGGGTTTGTTGGCGCAATTTTTTGTCCAATGCGCCCAAAGGTTCGTCAAGCAGCAGGATTTTCGGACGTTTTGCCAAGCTGCGTGCCAAAGCGATACGTTGTTGTTGGCCACCGGATAATTGATGCGGTTTGCGCTTGGCGTATTTGGTCATCTGAACCAGACGCAGCATTTCTTCCACGCGCGCAGCAATTTCATCTTTGGGCATTTTGTCTTGTTTCAGACCGAAGGCAATGTTCTGCTCCACAGTCATGTGCGGGAACAGGGCATAGCTTTGAAACATCATATTGATGGGGCGCTCGTAGGGGGCAAGTTTGGTAATGTCTTGACCGTCCAGAATGATTTTGCCCTGATTGGGGCTTTCCATGCCCGCCAGCATACGCAGCAGCGTGGATTTGCCGCTGCCGGAGCTGCCCAAAAGGGCAAAGATTTCATGTTGATAAATATCCAAGTCGATGTTATCGACAGCGTAATTGTCACCAAACTTTTTCACCAAGCCTTGGATTTTAAGATAAGGTTTGGCTGAAGACGCAGTGGTTGCGGTCATAATGGCAATACTCCAATAAAAATGACGAGTACCGGCAAAACGGATTTTCGAAAGGGTGATAAAAAGCTGTTTGATTGCTGGCGGGAGTCGCAACGTCGAAACGTCGTCTGAAACTCTTGTGAAGCGCACGGGCAGCATGGATGGGAAACGGGTGGAAATCCAAGGATAAACCGCCTCCGCCGAACTCGCTATTATATTAGCCTATGGCACGCAGGGGCAATACGAAATTGCCCGAAGGGGCTGATTTCCCGCGGATTTGATTTAAACAGGACATTTTGAAACCTGTCAGATTGAATCTGCGGTCAATCCATACGGGTGAATAAGGAAAGGCAATCGCTTTCACAAGCGAAGTTGAGCGCGTTGTTTTTATGCAATTAATTTATATGAATATTATGCTTATATTTTAAATATTCATTCAAAATATAATAAAATATGAAATATTTACATTAATTGCTTGATAAGCATTTCGTTGCAGCAAGTGCAATAACAAGCAGATTTTCAAACAAATTTTTTCGTGAATGTTCACGCAAGGGGTAAACATGAGTATCAAACAATGGCCTGAAGGCGAGCGGCCGCGCGAGAAATTGTTGGCACATGGCGCAGGCGCGTTGAGCGATGCTGAGTTGCTGGCGATTTTGCTGCGGGTGGGGACGCGCGGGATGAGCGCGGTGGATTTGGCGCGTTATCTGCTGAACGAGTTTGGCAGCTTGGGTAAGCTGATGAGTGCCGACGCTAAAACGCTTTCCGCATACAAGGGCATGGGTTTGGCGAGTTTTACCCAGTTTGCCGTCGTCAAAGAAATCGGCAGGCGGATTTTGGGCGAGGATTTGCAGGAAAACATCACGCTTTCCAGTCCGAAAGCCGTTGCCGATTATCTGCGCCTGCATTTGGGGCACGAAAAGATAGAAGTCAGCACCGCGCTTTTGCTCAACCGCCAAAACAGGCTGATTGCCATGCGCGAACTCTCGCGCGGAACGGTGGCAGAAAATACCGTCTATATCCGGGAAATCGTTAAGCTCGCATTGGACGAATACGCTGACAGCCTGATTATTGCGCACAATCATCCCGGCGGTTCGGCAACGCCTTCGCAATCGGACATCGCGTTCACAGGTCGTCTGAAACAGGCTTTGGCATTGGTTGATGTCTCGCTTTTGGATCATTTCATTGTTACGGCGAAAGAAGTCTGCTCTATGCGGGAGCGGGGGTATATGGAAGGGTAAAAAGGTGTCTGGTCGGAGTCTGATAGCGGTTTGCCTTGTTTTGATATTATGCGAACAGATTGTTTAGATAGTATAGTGGATTAACTTTAAACCAGTACGGCGTTGCCTCGCCTTGCCGTACTATCTGTACTGTCTGCGGCTTCGTCGCCTTGTCCTGATTTAAATTTAATCCACTATATTTGGTCGCCCAAAAGGTCGTCTGAAAATGTTTTCAGACGACCTTTTTGCTAATTTGAAAGTCTTTATTTCTTATGTCGGCAATCTGTTATGAACTTGAATAATAAAAGTTATGCACAGATTTTATAATAATAATTTCAATATAAAACATATAGATATTAAAAATTTTCTATCCTAATAAAATTTTGCTATTGAGTTATCCACATTTGAGCCTATATTGGGTGTAACGAAATTCTAACCAAAGGAAACCAAAAAGATGAGATTCGACAAATTAACCGCCAAATTCCAACAAGCCCTTGCAGAAGCTCAGAGTTTGGCGTTGGCTGCGGACAGCAGCTATCTGGAAGCGGGCTTTGTGCTGAAAGCCCTGCTTGATGACCAAAACAGCGGAGCCGCCGCGCTCTTGGCTCATGCGGGCGTGAACGTGCCGCAGGTGAAACAGCGTTTGCAGCATCATTTGAACAGCCTGCCGAAAGTATCCGGCCAGGGCGGCGATATTCTGCCCAGCCGTGAATTGCAGGCAGTGTTGAACCTGATGGACAAAGCGGCAACCAAGCGCGGCGATGCCTATATCGCCAGCGAACTTTTCCTGCTTGCCTTGGTGCAGCAAAACGATGCGACCGGCAAAATCCTGAAAGAAGCCGGCGCGACCGAGCAAAACATCAATGCCGCAATTGACGCGGTACGAGGAGGACAAAACGTGAACGATGCCAATGCCGAAGACCAACGCGATGCGTTGAAAAAATACACGCTCGACCTGACCCAGCGCGCCCGCGACGGCAAACTTGACCCCGTTATCGGCCGCGACGACGAAATCCGCCGCGCCATTCAGGTGCTGCAACGCCGCACTAAAAATAACCCCGTGCTGATCGGCGAACCGGGTGTGGGTAAAACGGCTATCGTCGAAGGTTTGGCGCAACGCATCGTCAACGGCGAAGTGCCCGAATCCCTACGCAACAAACGCTTGCTGGTTTTGGATTTGGCGGCATTGATTGCCGGCGCGAAATACCGCGGCGAATTTGAAGAGCGTCTGAAAGGCGTGTTGAACGATTTGGCGAAAGACGACGGCAACACCCTGATTTTCATCGACGAAATCCATACTTTGGTCGGTGCGGGCAAAACCGACGGCGCGATGGACGCGGGCAATATGTTGAAACCGGCTTTGGCGCGCGGCGAACTGCACTGCATCGGCGCGACCACTTTGGATGAATACCGCCAATACATCGAAAAAGACGCGGCACTCGAACGCCGCTTCCAAAAAGTATTGGTCGGCGAACCCAGCGTGGAAGACACCATCGCCATCCTGCGCGGTTTGCAGGAACGTTACGAAATCCACCACGGCATCGACATTACCGACCCCGCCATTGTTGCTGCCGCGGAATTGAGCGACCGCTACATTACCGACCGCTTCCTGCCCGACAAAGCGATTGATTTGATTGACGAAGCCGCCAGCCGCATCAAAATGGAGTTGGACAGCAAACCCGAGCAGATGGACAAACTCGACCGCCGCATCATCCAGCTCAAAATGGAAAAAATGCACGTTGCCAAAGAGAGCGATGACGACAGCAAAAAACGTTTGGAGCTGATAGACGAGGAAATCGACGGCCTGCAAAAAGAATACGCCGATTTGGACGAAATCTGGAAAGCCGAAAAAGCCGCGTCTTCTAGCACCGCCGACATCAAGAAACAGATGGACGACATCAAAGTCAAAATCGAGCAGGCCAAACGCCAAGGCGACTTCGCCCGCGCGTCCGAACTCGAATACGGCGAGTTGCCGAAATTGGGCGCACAGTTGCAGGCGGCGGAAAGCAACTCCGACGGCAAAAAACAAAACAAACTCTTCCGCACCGAAGTCGGCGCGGACGAAGTGGCCGAAATCGTATCGCGTATGACCGGCATCCCTGTGTCCAAAATGATGGAAGGCGAGCGCGACAAGCTGCTGAAAATGGAAGAAGTATTGCACCGCCGCGTGGTCGGTCAAGACGAAGCCGTGCGCGCCGTGTCCGATGCCATCCGCCGCAGCCGTTCCGGCCTTGCCGATCCGAACAAACCTTACGGCAGCTTCCTGTTCCTAGGCCCGACCGGTGTGGGTAAAACCGAGTTGTGCAAAGCCTTGGCAGGCTTCCTGTTCGACAGCGAAGACCACCTCATCCGTATCGACATGTCCGAATACATGGAAAAACACGCCGTTGCCCGCCTGATCGGCGCGCCTCCGGGCTATGTCGGCTACGAAGAGGGCGGCTACCTGACCGAACAAGTCCGCCGCAAACCGTATAGCGTGATTCTTTTGGACGAAGTGGAAAAAGCCCATCCCGACGTGTTCAACATCCTGTTGCAAGTATTGGATGACGGCCGCCTGACCGACGGACAAGGCCGCACCGTGGACTTCAAAAATACCGTCATCGTCATGACTTCCAACATCGGCAGCCAGCACATCCAACAAATGGGCACGCAGGACTACGAAGCCGTGAAAGAAGCGGTAATGGAAGAAGTGAAAGCCTACTTCCGCCCCGAAATGATCAACCGTATCGACGAAGTGGTCGTGTTCCACGGACTGAATCAGGAGAATATCCGCAACATCGCGAAAATCCAGCTCAAAGGCTTGGAAAAACGCCTAGAAGCGCAGCACCTGCACCTGAAAGTGGACGATGCCGCCTTGGATTTGATTGCCAAAGCCGGTTTCGACCCCGTGTACGGCGCCCGCCCGCTCAAACGCGCTATCCAGTCGGAAATCGAAAACCCGCTGGCCAAAGCTCTGCTTGAAGGCAAATACGCGCCCGACAGCACGATTCATGTGAAAGAAGAGGGCGGCAAGCTGGTATTTGCCTGATTTGAGTGTAGATTGAGATAAAGTGATGAAAAGGTCGTCTGAAAACTGTTGGCGCTAAGTCCACTGATTTCAGACGACCTTATTGGGTTATTGTCCAATTTATACGTTTTGTATAGTGGATTAAATTTAAATCAGGACAAGGCGATGAAGCCGCAGACAGTACAGATAGTACGGCAAGGCGAGGCAACGCCGTACTGGTTTAAAGTTAATCCACTATATCATAAGGTTTTCATATTAAAAGATATTACTTGTGATACCAAATCGTTGTTATCAAAAAATACAATTATCCGATTGTTATCATAATCTCCATCAGTATCCGGCAACCAGCATACGGAAATATGTGAATTCTGATAATTTGAGTCGTAATAATCAGAATCAAAAAAATATTTAATTTCAACCCATTTTCCGCTAGGAAATTCAAATAATCTTTTTAAATAATCGTTCTTTTTTTCTAAAACAAAATCATCTAATAACAAATCTAATTCAACTGCTGATTTAAGCTTTTCATCTGAGGAAGGTTTCATTGACGTCTCCTTATTGAACAAATGATTTAAGATGAACAATCGCTTCTAATTTTACCTGACCAATCTTACCTGTATTGATAGCTTCCAGTAAGTTTTATAGTGGATTAACTTTAAACCAGTACTGCGTTGCCTCGCCTTGCCGTACTATCTGTACTGTCTGCGGCTTCGTCGCCTTGTCCTGATTTAAATTTAATCCACTATACAGTGTGGTTACGTCATTAAGGTCGTCTGAAAAACGTTTTCAGACGACCTTAATGCTTGATTGGGATTTGTACTTAAGCCTCAATCCAAGGAATGTCGCTCAAAGGGAACTTTGGGAATAATGCGCCGATGCAGGGGCTTCTTTGCGGTAATGAAGACGGAGTGTTTTACCGTGCAGGGGAATTGACGATGGATGAATTGATGAAACAGATAGAGGATTATATGGATTCCTATAATCAGGAACGTTGTAGTTCGAAATTGAAAAGCCGGGTCCTGCCACATATAGAACCCGGCTTATATAGAGCGATTGAATAGGCTTTTATGAATGTCCAAGACCTTAGGAGCAGTTCAGTTTTTGCCCGAACGTTTTTCAGACGACCTTTTATCCATGCCTATCAAGCTGACTGTATCGGGATGATACGGTTTTGACTACGTTTTGCACCGCCTTCGCAATAATTGACTTTGACGTATTCTTCGACAATCTCTAAGAATTCGGCTGCGATGTTATCGCCTTTTAAAGTCACCTTGCGTTCTCCGTCAACATAAACCGGGGCAACAGGGGTTTCGCCAGTTCCGGGCAGGCTGATGCCGATGTCTGCCAGTTTGCTTTCGCCCGGTCCGTTAACGACACAGCCCATGACGGCAACGTTTAAAGATTCTACACCGGGGTAAAGGGTGCGCCATACGGTCATTTTTTGGCGAAGGTAATTTTGTACGTCTTGGGCAAGCTCTTGGAAGACTGTGCTGGTGGTGCGTCCGCAGCCCGGGCAGGCGGTAACCATGGGGGTAAACGAGCGCAGTCCCATGGTTTGTAGAATTTCCTGACCGACGATGACTTCCTGCGTGCGCGAGCTGCCGGGTTCGGGTGTCAGCGAAATGCGGATGGTATCGCCGATGCCTTCTTGAAGCAGTACGGCCAAGGCGGCAGTCGAAGCGACAATGCCTTTGCTGCCCATGCCTGCTTCCGTCAAGCCTAAGTGGAGCGGATATTGGCAGCGGCTGCCCAGTTCGCGGTAAACCTGAATCAAATCTTGAACGGAGCTGACCTTGCACGACAAGATGATTTTGTTTTCAGGCAAACCTAATCGGACGGCTTTTTCAGCAGATTCCAACGCCGAAATAATCAAGGCTTCTTTCATGATTTCTTCGGGAGGTTTGGGCGATGAGGACGCCAGATTGGCATCCATCATGCGCTTGGCGAGGCTTTGGTCAAGCGAACCCCAGTTGACGCCGATACGGACGGCTTTGTCGTTTTCGGCGGCAGTCCGAATCATATAGGCAAATTTTTCATCACCTTTTGCGCCTTTGCCGACATTGCCGGGGTTGATGCGGTATTTGGACAAAGCTTTGCCGCACTCGGGAAATTCTGCCAACAGACGTTCGCCATTGAAATGGAAGTCGCCAATCAGCGGGGTGGTGTAACCCATGTCGTCCAAACGTTGGCGGATTTCGGCAACTTTGGAGGCGGCTTCCGGGCTGTTGACGGTAATACGCACCATTTCTGAGCCTGAATCGCTCAATTCTTTGACTTGCAGGGCGGTTGCTTTAGCATCTGCGGTGTCGGTATTGGTCATCGATTGCACGACAACGGGTGCATCCGAACCGACGATGAGATGATCGATTTGTACTTGATGGGTTTGGCGGCGTTTGGGTGTGTTCATCTTTATTTTTTTCCTGCTACAAAGGAAGCTGATTTTTCACCGGCAACCCGGTATTCTGCCAGATTGATGGTTGTCCCGCCGTAATTGGCTTGTGCGCCTGTGGCAATACCGATCCAGACATTGTAGGGCGCACCGCCTTTAAAACGCCTTTCGCTTCCTGCGGGAATGATCCGGCTGAAAATCATGGTGCCTTTCTTGTCGGTGATAATCAGATTGCTTCGGTATTGGACTTTAATCCAAAGCTCGTCTGAATCGACTTTGACTTCAGGTGCGGATGCCGCTGCTTCGGATGCGGCAACACTTGAAGCTGTTTTTTCGGCATTGGATATTTCTTGTTTGCCGTTTTCTGCCATATTGGAAACGGCAACATTTTCTTTTTTCAAATCCGGCGTCTGCATACTGTTGCGTACTGCATCGCTGTTTTGCGCGACTTGTTGTTCGTTTTCATGATTGGACTTGCTTTGCCAAACATAAATACCGCCGCCAAGCAGGATGAGCGCCGCCATGCCCAAAACCCATTTGGGAAAACCGACTTTTTCACCATCTTGGTAGTTCAAGCCGGCATTTTGTTTGCGATCAACCAGATAGACATGGTCTTCTTCCGGCGCGGAAATGGCTTTCAGACGACCTGTAATGGTTGCTTCATCGATTTTCAACAGACGGGCATAAGAACGCAGATAGCCCATAACGAAGACCAATCCTGAAAAGAAAGAATAGTCTCCTTTTTCAAGTGCTTCAATTTGTTCGGCAGACAGTTTCAACCGTCGTGCTACTTCGTCAATATCCCAACCTGATTTTTGTCTGAGTTGTCCCAGCTCATCACCCAATGATTTGGCAGCTTGAATGTCGTATTCGTTTTTCTTTTGATTTTCCATGTGGTTACTTACCTGTGGTTACTGCCTGTAATTGTTCCGAGTAGGGGAAGTTTGCCCTTAACTGGGCTTCGTATTCGTAGGCTGCCTGGCTATTGCCCAAAGCAGTCGCCAATTTCCAACCCAGCAGCAAATCATCTGCTTGCAAGACATCGACTTTGCTTTGGTATTGACGGAAATAATAGTCCGCTTCGTTTAAATTGCCTGCCAGCATTTTGGTTCTTGCCAATTCTTTAAACGCAGGCGGGAATTGAGGTTGCGCAGCCAAAGAGCGTTCGAGATAAGCTTCTGCCAGCGAATATTGTCCCATCTTCGCGCTGCAAATGCCCTTGTTGAGGTTGGCGATAAACGGAGAAGGATAAGTCGGATCGGCCAGGGCTTTGTCAAAATAACTGATGGACTGGGCTGGATTATTCATCTCGCTGCACAAGAACCAGCCGTAGTTATTGTTGATTTCCGCATTGTCAGGTTTCAAGGATAGGGCTTTTTGGAAGCTTTCCTGCGCCTTTTCGCGCACTTTGAGATATTGATAGATTTGCGCGCGAACCAGCCATGCATCTTCATTGCTGCTGTCCGCTTTCAATGCCTCTTCAATACTGACCGTTGCTTGACGGTAATCGCCCCCGCGCATGTATTCGATAGCCAACTGGGTTTTGATATTGGCGACCTGTGTCGCACGTTCCGCTCTGCTTGGGCCTTTCGGGCCGGCGCATGCGCCCAAAACCAAAGTTAAAATAATGGGTTGCCAAATGTTCAGTTTCATAATCAGCTCTGTTGTTCAACCAAAATCTGCTGCCATTTTTGTTGACGGCGTGTTTTATCTTGTACTTGTCCTGCCAATTGACCGCAAGCTGCGTCAATATCGTCGCCACGCGTTTTGCGGACGGTTACCACGAATCCTGCCTGCTGCAAAATATCGCGGAAAACGCGGATATTTTCATTGGTAGATCGTTCGTAGCCGGAATTGGGGAAAGGATTGAACGGAATCAGATTGAATTTGCACGGTACGTCTTTTACCAGCTCAATCAGTTCGCGCGCATGTTGCGCTTTGTCATTAATTCCGTCCAACATAACATATTCAAAAGTAATGAAATCTCTTGGTGCTTTGACCAAATAGCGTTGACATGCCGCCATCAACTCTTTCAACGGATATTTTTTATTCAGCGGAACGATTTGGTCGCGCACTTCGTCGTTGGAGGCATGAAGGGATACTGCCAGCGCAACAGGCATCGCATCGCGCAGCCTGTCCATTTGCGGCACCATACCCGATGTAGAAACGGTAACGCGGCGGCGGCTTAGGCCGTAGCCATGATCGTCCAGCATGATGCTCAGCGCAGTAACGACATTATCAAAGTTCGCCATTGGTTCGCCCATGCCCATCATGACTACATTGGAAATCACGCGTTCGTTTTTCGGCGTAACGCCCATTGCTTTATTTGCCCACCACAGTTGCCCGATGATTTCAGCAGCGGTCAGATTACGGTTGAAACCTTGGCGGCCGGTAGAACAGAAGGTACATTCCAATGCGCAGCCGACTTGCGAGGAAATACACAACGTACCGCGTTCTGCTTCGGGAATAAACACCGTTTCCACGCCGTTGCCCGTTCCTACATCCAACAGCCATTTGCGCGTCCCATCGGCAGATTCTTGCGCCATCATCAGTTTGGGCACATCCACGCTTGCCTGTTCGTTGAGTTTCAGGCGCAGGGATTTTGCCAAATCGGTCATTTCATCGAAACTTTGCGCACCGGCTTGGTGGATCCAGCGCATGACTTGTTTGGCGCGGAACGGTTTTTCGCCCATCTCGGCAAAATGATGGGTCAGTCCGTTTAAATCATAATTCAGCAGATTGGTTTTCATGTGGTTTATTTCTTGGTAAAGCTTTTAATAAAGGCTGTCGCGATAAATCTTGCAAATCCGGCGGATTAGGACGTTACATAGTGGGTTTGAACATGTCCTGAATCTTGTTGAGCAAACAGCTTTTATTTCCAAGCTCCTTCTATCATATTTTCAGACGACCCCCATTTGAGAAAGGTCGTCTGAAAACAGATTGAGACAAACAATATCGACAAAACCGTCCAAACGCCCGAACCGGTCGGACGTTCGAACGGCATCTATCGTTAACGCGGGCAGATTTCGCTTTGGCTGAAGAAGTAGGCAATCTCGATTGCTGCATTTTCCAGGCTGTCAGAGCCATGTACGGCGTTTACGCTGAGTGATTCGGCAAAATCCGCACGTATCGTACCGGGAGCGGCTTCCGCAGGGTTGGTCGCGCCCATCAGCTCACGGTTTTTTGCAACGGCATTTTCACCTTCCAGTACCTGAATCATGACAGGACCACTGGTCATAAAGGCAACCAAGCTGTCGTAAAAAGGACGCTCTTTATGGACAGCATAAAACTCTTGGGCTTCGCGCACGCTGAGGTGCTTCATTTTGGCGGCGACAATATGCAGTCCGTTTTCTTCAAAACGGCTGTAAATTTGGCCGATTACATTTTTACCTACAGCATCGGGTTTAACGATGGAAATCGTGCGCTCAATAGCCATATTATGTCCTTGTTTTTATTGCCTTGTGCAATAGTCTGAGGTTGGGGAAAATGAACTGCTATTTTATCAAATTTCAGTATACTTTGGGGAAAGCCGCTCTTTTTTCTTCTCCTGAATCTTATTTTTTCAACGTCAGATGCGGTTGCTCCAAATAAACTTCCGATTGCATTTCCACCATACGGCTGGCGGTACGGGTAAATTCTTCGGCGAAATCGCCTTCGACATAAATATCGTTTACGCCTACCGCGCTGGTGGCACAGAGTTTTACTCGGAAATCGTACAATACATCAATCAGCCAAGTAAGACGGCGCGCTTCGGCTTTTTCCTGCGGCGTCAGACGTTCCAATCCTGATACGAACACCATTTCATAATGTTCGGCCAAATAGAGGTAATCGGCTTGCGAACGCGGACCAAAGCATAAAGCGCGGAAATCGAACCAAATGGCGCGGTCGGATTGGGCTTTGTGCGGAATTTCGCGCCCGTGTATTACGCTGATATCGGGATTCAGTTCGGAAATTCCCGCCATTTCTTTAAACAAATCAGCCAATTTCTGCTCGTTTTCTTCATTGTTGGGAACGAAGAAAATCTCGGCAGGACGTAAAGTGCGCAGGCGGTAGTCTTCCCCCCCGTCAACATTTAAGACGGTCAGACTGGATTCAATCAGCGCGATGGTCGGCAGAAAGCTGCTTCTGTTTTGACCTTGGGGATAAAGCTCGGACGGGGCGTAGTTGGAGGTTGCCACCAAAACCACGCCTTCGCTCAACAAGTTTTCCAGCAGGCGACCCAAAATCATCGCATCTGCAATATCGCTGACGTGAAATTCGTCAAAACACAATACGCGGGTCTCTTTGGCAATCTCAGCAGCAACTGCTTTTAAAGGGTTGGCTTCACTTTTCAAGTCTTTCAAACGCTTATGGATTTCCGCCATAAAGGCATGAAAGTGGACACGGCGTTTTCGGCGGTATGGCAAACAGCCGAAAAAAGCATCCATCAAGAAACTTTTACCACGACCCACGCCGCCATAAAAATACAGACCTTTCGGTACTTGGGGAGAGCGCAGGCTGCGCCCTAGGAAACGATTGCGTTTGCGTTTGAACATCATCAGTTCCGTCCACAAACGATCCAAATATTCAATCGCCCGCGCCTGTGCTTCATCGCGGATGAAATTCGGTTGTTCAGCTGCCGCCTGATACCAAGTCAGCGGGCTGTGGTTTTCAAACGGAGGGGCGACAAACAGTTGACCTCTATCACTCATATCTGACCTTTATTATGTTTTTGGGTTTGACAATTATAGTGGATTAACTTTAAACCAGTACGACGTTGCCTCGCCTTAGCTCAAAGAGAACGATTCTCTAAGGTGCTGAAGCACCAAGTGAATCGGTTCCGTACTATCTGTACTGTCTGCGGCTTCGTCGCCTTGTCCTGATTTAAATTTAATCCACTATACGTTTTATCAACGGGCAATCATTAAAAGAAACGTATTATAGATGATTTCAGACGACCCTATGAATTTTCCATTACAAATTCCACCCAAATTACGAAAACAATAGAGAACCATATTTTCAGACAACAAAAACGCCGCATTTCTGCGGCGTTCGTTTACTCAGGTTTAGTTGGCATTTTCTTGTAAAGCCAAGTCCACACGTTCACGCAATTCCTTACCGGGCTTGAAGTGAGGAACGTGTTTTTCAGGCACTTCCACACGTTCGCCGGTTTTGGGGTTGCGGCCGATACGGGCCGGGCGATGGTTCAAATCGAAGCTGCCGAAACCACGGATTTCAATACGCTGACCGCGAGCCAGCGATCGGGTCATGGTGTCAACCAAAACCTTTACGCTGTATTCGACGTCTTTTGCCAGCAATTGGTTACCGTTTTTCTCGGCAAAAACTTCTGCCAAACGAACCATTAATTCAGACTTCGTCATGTCTGCAACCTTATTCTTGGTCGCCGGACAGTTTGGCTTTCAGCAAGTCGCCGAGGCTGGTAGTACCTGCGCTGGCGGTTGCAGCAGCGTTGACTGAATTCAGAGCTTCGCGGTTTTCTTTAGCGTCTTTGGCTTTAACAGACAGGCGGATGCTGCGGTTTTTGCGGTCGACGGTTACGATAACGGCTTCAACCTCGTCACCTTCTTTCAGTTTGGTGGTCAGGTCTTCAACGCGGTCGGCTGCGAATTCGGAAGCAGGCAGATAGCCTTCCACTTCATCAGACAGGGCAACAACGGCACCTTTGGCATCAACAGATTTCACAGAACCTTTAACCAAAGAACCTTTGTCGTTTACGCTGATGAAGTTACCGAAAGGATCGCCTTCCAGTTGTTTGATGCCCAAAGAGATACGCTCTTTGTCAACGTCGATTGCCAATACAACAGCTTCAACTTCTTCGCCTTTTTTGTATTTGCGTACAGCTTCTTCGCCGGCTTCAGTCCAAGACAGGTCAGACAGGTGAACCAGACCGTCGATACCGCCGGGCAGACCTACGAATACGCCGAAGTCAGTGATGGATTTAACCGCACCGGAGATTTTGTCGCCTTTGTTGTGGTTGGCGGCAAATTCTTCCCAAGGATTGGCTTGGCATTGTTTCATGCCCAAAGAGATACGGCGGCGGTCTTCGTCGATTTCCAGAATCATAACTTCGACTTCGTCGCCCAATTGTACGACTTTGCTTGGGTGTACGTTTTTGTTGGTCCAGTCCATTTCGGAAACGTGTACCAAACCTTCGATACCTTGTTCGATTTCAACGAACGCACCGTAGTCGGTCAGGTTGGATACTTTACCGAACAGGCGGGTACCTTGTGGGTAACGACGGGTCAGGCCGCTCCAAGGATCTTCGCCCAGTTGTTTCATACCCAGAGAAACGCGTTGTTTGTCTTGGTCGAATTTCAGGACTTTGGCTTCAACTTCTTGACCGACTTCCAGAACTTCGCTCGGGTGTTTCACACGGCGCCATGCCAGGTCGGTGATGTGCAACAGGCCGTCGATGCCGCCCAAGTCAACGAATGCACCGTAGTCGGTGATGTTTTTAACGATACCTTTGATGATAGAGCCTTCTTGCAGGTTTTCCAGCAGGGCTTTGCGCTCTTCACCCAAAGTAGCTTCCAGAACGGCGCGGCGGGAAACCACGACGTTGTTGCGTTTTTTGTCCAGTTTGATGACTTTGAATTCGATTTCTTTGCCTTCAAAGTGGGAAGTGTCTTTAACGGGACGTACGTCAACCAAAGAACCCGGCAGGAATGCGCGGATGCTGTTGATCATAACGGTCAGGCCGCCTTTGACTTTGCCATTGATAACGCCGGACAGGATGTCGCCGTTTTCCATCGCTTCTTCCAAAGCGATCCAGTCGGCAGCACGTTTGGCTTTTTCGCGGGACAGTTTGGTTTCACCGAAGCCGTTTTCAACGGATTCGATGGTAACGGTAACGAAATCGCCAACTTTAACTTCAATCTCGCCCTGAGCGTTTTTGAATTCAGCAACGTCAATCAGAGATTCTGATTTCAGACCTGCATTAACGGTAACGAAGTTTTGATCGATTGCCACGACTTCGGCAGTAATCACCTCACCCGGGTTCATTTCTTGCAGGGTAAAGCTTTCTTCAAGCAACTGGGCAAAATTTTCCATAGTCATATATACTCTTTTCGGTACACCGCCAAGGGGTGCGGGGTAGGTTGGAGGATGCCTGCCGCCCTTGGCACGGCAGGCTTTGAAAATAAATATTTCAGACGACCTTCGGATGCTCCAAAGGTCGTCTGAAACAAAACGCAGGGATTATACCCTAAATTTCAAACTTTATGATACCAATCAAGCACTTTTTTTACAGCTTCTTCGATACTCAGCCCGCCCGTATCCAAAAGCTCCGCGTCGGGAAGCTGCTTTAAGGGCGCGACGCTGCGGCGGCGGTCCGCTTCGTCGCGTGCTTCGATGTCCGACAAAATCCGTTCAAATTCCAAGCCTTCGCATGGAATGCCGATTTGTTTGGCACGGCGTTCCGCCCGTATTTTCGCACCTGCGGTCAGGAAAATCTTTAACGCCGCATCGGGGAAAACAACCGAACCCATATCGCGCCCGTCGGCGACCAAACCTTTTCCCGTTAGAAAATCACGCTGCCGCTGCAAAAGCGCGGCACGCACTTTTGGCAACTGCGCCACCGCAGAAGCGCCCATGCCGATGGCTTCGCTGCGGATTTGTCCCGAAACGTCTTCATCATCCAAAAAAACCTGAGTGCCTTCAAAGCGGGCGGGCAGATTTTCTGCCAGCGCGGCAACCGCCTCTTCATCGTTCCATTCCACATCCCGTTTCTTCGCATACAGCGCGGTCAGGCGGTATAACGCGCCGGAGTCCAGATAATCGAACCCCAAAGCCTGAGCGACGCGGGAAGCGACTGTGCCTTTCCCCGATGCACTGGGTCCGTCTATGGCGATGACTTTTTGTTTGGTATTCATATTTTGGCTTTCTGAGAATAATGTAGGAGGTCGTCTGAAAGGACGTATCAGGCAGGCATTATATAGATAATTGTTTAATAATGAGAACCAAGGTCGTCTGAAAAAGCGTTTCAGACGACCTCTGGTGTTAATTGGAGCTTGGATATAAACCTGACTTTATTTGTTATTGTTTTCGTTTGGGTAATTCATATGAAGATTTGGCAGGTTAGGAGTAGGGCGGTTCAGTTTTGTTTTCAGGGGCTTGGAATATTTAATGGATTATTTGTAAATTAATGTTCATTTATGGGGTGAAACTGTATAATTCCCGCCGTTTGAATTGATTTGACGAGGCTTTTTGATGAACCAGCTTAAATTGGCGGTTTCCGGCGCGCAGATTTTGTTTGTGGCGTTCGGAGCGATGGTGCTTGTTCCGCTTTTGACCAAACTGAATCCTTCCTTGGCACTTTTAGGGGCGGGCATCGGTACGCTGCTCTTTCAAATAGTCACCAAGCGTAAAGTGCCGATTTTCCTCGGCTCTTCTTTTGCCTTTATCGCGCCGATTATCTACTCCCTTAAAACATGGGGCCTGCCTTCGACCATGTTCGGGCTGTTTGCGGCGGGTTTTATGTATTTCGTGTTTGCCGGATTGATCAGATGGCGCGGGCTGGCTACGGTCAACCGGCTGCTGCCGCCTGTGGTTATCGGGCCTGTGATTATGGTCATCGGCTTGTCTGTCGCTGCAGCCGCAAGTGAAATGGCAATGGGCAAATCCAGCGGAAAGCAAGTAATAGACTATGCGGATGCGCTGATTTTGTCGGGCTTTACGTTTGCCGTTACGGTGGTTGTATCGGTTTTCGGCAGCCGTATGATGAAACTGGTTCCGATTTTAATCGGCGTGGCTGCAGGCTATATTTTGGCTTTGGTCATGGGCTTGGTAGATACCACCACCATCGCGGCTGCGCCGTGGTTTGAAGTACCACATTTTGAAACACCGCAAGTCAACTGGCAGGCAGCGCTGTTTATGCTGCCCGTCGCCATCGCGCCCGCCATCGAACACATCGGCGGCATCATGGCAATCGGCAATGTAACGGGCAACAACTACACCAAAGACCCGGGTTTGGATAAAACACTGGCGGGCGACGGATTGGGCGTATGCGTGGCAGGTTTGATCGGTGGTCCACCGGTAACGACTTACGGTGAGGTAACGGGCGCGGTGATGATTACGAAAAACAGCAATCCGGTCATTATGACTTGGGCGGCGATTTTCGCTATCGCTATGGCGTTTTTCGGCAAATTCAATGCTTTCCTCGCTTCCATCCCTCTGCCCGTAATGGGCGGTATCATGCTGCTTTTGTTCGGCACGATTGCTTCTTTGGGCATTAAAACGCTGGTAGATGCGAAAGTGGATTTGATGCAGCCGAAAAATCTGGTGATTGTCAGCTCGGTTCTGACGGTCGGCGTCGGCGGCATGGCGGTTCATGTCGGTACGTTGAGTTTTGCCGGCGTCGGTTTGTGCGCTATTTTGGCGATTGTATTGAATTTCTTGCTGCCGAATCCGAAGACGGAAAGTTGATTTGGCATTGTCGCCGATAGGGAGAAAAGGTCGTCTGAAACGGGGAATGCCCTGATTTCAGACGACCTTTTTAGCGAAAGGATTTGATGTTGGCAAAATGATATAGTGGATTAAATTTAAATCAGGACAAGGCGACGAAGCCGCAGACAGTA
>CAUSDA010000005.1:0-49333 GCA_963529965.1 uncultured Neisseria sp. | reverse complement strand
CGATTCTCTAAGGTGCTGAAGCACCAAGTGAATCGGTTCCGTACTATCTGTACTTTCTGCGGCTTCATCGCCTTGTCCTGATTCAAATTTAATCCACTATACAAAGGTCGTCTGAAACATGACCCCGTTTCAGACGACCTTTTGCCTTAATCGTTCAAACCGGTTTTATTCTTCGTCGCCCGCATCGCTGATGCTGATGCTGTGTTCCATCCTGCTCGGGTGGACTTTCAAGCCGCCGCAGCCGGATTTCTCAGCGGACAGGCGGTCGAGGTAGGCTTGGTCGATGTCGCCGGTTTGATAGATGCCGTTGAAACAGGACGAATCGAAGGATTCGATTTGCGGATTGAGTGCTTTGACGACGGCTTCCAAATCGCTCAAATTTTGGAAAACGATGCCGTCCGCGCCGATTTCGGCGGCAATTTCCGCCGCGCTGCGCCCGTTGGCAATCAATTCTTCACGCGTGGGCATATCGATGCCGTACACATTGGGATAGCGTACTTCGGGAGCGGCGGAGGCGATATAGACTTTGCGCGCGCCCGCTGCGCGTACCATTTCGACGATTTCGCGGCTGGTCGTCCCGCGCACGATGGAGTCGTCCACCAGCAACACGCTTTTGCCTTCAAACTCGGTTTCCATCGGGCTGAGTTTCTGGCGCACGGATTTTTTGCGCGTCGCCTGACCGGGCATGATAAAGGTGCGGCCGATATAGCGGTTTTTAATCAAACCTTCGCGGTAAGGCTTTTTGAGGTGGACGGCAAGTTCCATCGCACTGGGGCGGCTGGTGTCGGGAATGGGCATCACAACGTCGATGTCGTCCACGGGCAGCTCGCGTTTGATTTTTTCCGCTAAGGACACGCCCATATCCAAACGCGATTGGTAAACCGATACGCCGTCGATTACGGAGTCGGGACGGGCAAAATAGACGTATTCGAAGAGGCAGGGGCTGAGTTTGGCGCGGTCACTGCATTGACGGGCAATCAGTGTGCCGTCAAAGCCAACGAATACTGCTTCGCCCGGCTGGATATCGCGTTCCAAATCGTAGGCAAGCGCATTGAAGGCGACGGATTCGGAGGCAACGGCATAGGATTTTCTGCCTGCCTCGTCGGTTTGCGAACCCAACACCAGCGGGCGGATGCCGTAAGGATCGCGGAAAGCGAGCATGCCGTAGCCCGCAATCATGGCAACCACGCCGTATGCGCCGCGCACCAGGCGGTGGACTTCGGCAACGGCGTTGAAAATATTGTCGATATTGAGCCGGTGGGGATTGGCGTTTTTAGAGACTTCGCGGCGCAATTCGTGCGCGAATACGTTGAGCAAGACTTCGGAATCGGAGCTGGTGTTGACGTGGCGCAGGTGTTTGTTGCACACGTTTTCATACAGTTCGGCGGTATTGGTGAGGTTGCCGTTGTGCGCCAAAACGATGCCGAAAGGCGAGCTGACGTAGAAAGGCTGCGCCTCCGCGCTGCTGCCCGCATTGCCCGCCGTAGGGTAACGGACATGGGCGATGCCCGCGTTGCCGATCAAATCGCGCATATTGCGTGTGCGGAACACTTCGCGCACCATGCCTTTGCCTTTGTGCATATGGAACGTGCTGCCTTCCGCCGTCACAATGCCCGCCGCATCCTGCCCCCTGTGCTGCAACATCTGCAAACCGTCGTACAGAAGCTGGTTTACCGGCTCATGGCTGACCAAACCTAATACACCGCACATATCGTCTTCTCCGAATTCGAGGTTAACTTGGAAAACAGAATTATAGAATAAATCGGACAACGTTGCCCAAATTGTTGACAATCATTCGCCCGTTCAGTTTGAAATCAGATACCGACCATGACTGATTGATGAATCAAATCGACCAAACAAGGCATCGGAAACACAATCCGATTTCATCATAAAATACTTCTAAATCCGCCCACTCCTCTGCCGGAGATGCAAACTGCAAGCGGCGCGTTCGGCAAATAAAGCTGCTGAACTTTTAACTCATGAAAAAACCGGTTTCAGACGACCTTCGATGTAATCGGGGTCGTCTGAAACCGGTGGATTTACGATTCCGCCTTATCTTCCGCCTTGTCCTTCTGACCGGGCAGATAAGGCATGATGACTTCAGACAATGATTGGAAATAAGGAATGCTGTACGAGCTTTGCCAATCTTCCGTTTCCGGCAAATCGGTGTGGGCGCAGACCATGACCGCCAAAGTGACCAGCAACACACCTTTGGCTGCGCCGAACACGCCGCCCAAGACTCTGTTGACGCTGCCCAACCCCATCGATGACGCTGCATTGGTCAGTATGGTGCGTAAAAACTGCTGTAAAAAACGCGCCAAAAAGAAAATCACGACAAACGAGATGGCAACGCCCAAGGCGCGCGGTTGAATCGATTTAAACGCCACTTCCGAAAACGGCACGGCAAACGTTTTAGCCAACAAAAAGGAAATCACCCACGCAAACAGCGAACCCGCTTCGGCAATGACGCCGCGTATCATCGACATCACAATACACGCCGCGATCACGCCGAAGGCGAGTATGTCGGCTAACGGAATATCATTCATTGGTTACCTGTCCGGCAATGCCGTGTACGCGCAGTTTGTTCAAGTCGCGTTCGGCGTCGTAGGCGTTTTTGTATGCGCCCGATTTAACGCGGTAAACCTTGCCTTTATCCGTCATCACTTCGGTAATGGTTGAGTCGATACCTGCCGCTTTCATTTTGCGTTGCAGGCTCAAGGCGCGTTCTTTTTCAGCATAACCTGCCTGAATGGCGGCTTTTTTACCTGATTTGACTTCGGCGGTTTTGGTTTTTGCCTTTTCAGACGACCTTTCAGCAGTAGCGGTAGCGGTTTTCTCTGCCTTGGCCGTCTGCTCGGTTTTGGCTTTGGCAACTTTCGCTTCGGCTTCCCTTACCGCGGAAGCTTTTTTGCCGGCTGTTTCGATTTTTTCGTATTTGGAAGCATCTACCCGAATTCTTTCTTTAGGTTCGGATGCGGATGCTGTGACGGTTTCTTTGGCTTTTTCCGCTGCCGCTTTGTGTTTCGCCGCCGCTTCTTCTTTGGCTTTTAATGCCTTACGTTCGGCAACGGCTTTCTCGGCTTTTTCCAACTGTGCCAGCTTGTTGCGTTCGGCTGCGGCGGCACGTTCCGCCTTCTCGGCTTTGGCAGCTTGAAGCGCACGTTTACGCGCTGCGGCATTGGCTTCGCGTTCCGCTGCTTCTTGGGCTTGAAGCTGCTGCGCTTTACGCTGCTCTTCACGGTTACGGCGGCGCTCTTCCGCGCGGCGCTCGGCTGCTTCGCGTTTGGCGGCTTCTGCTTTTTGGATTTTCTCGGATTCTTCCAAACCTTTGATGTCGCTGTCTGACAGCGTATCGTTAATCAGCACCAAAGGTGGGCCTACATCTTCGGGCGCGGCCTGCGGCGCATCGGGTTGCGGCTCGGCTTGCGCAGTTTGCTCCGGCGCTGCGGTTTCCTGCGGTTTGTCCGCTACTTCGGCATCGGCATTTTTAGCCGCTTCTGCCGCTGCTTCCAAATCTTCTTTGGTAGAGGGTTCCAACACGGTCGCATCCGCCAAGTTGGCAGGTTCTGCGTTGGCATTATTCTGTTGGATGGTTGTAGTTTGGGCGTTTTCTTCTGGCTTGTTTTCCGGTCCGGTTGACAGGGCGACGCCCAATAAAACGGTCGATGCCGCCACCAACCCCGATGCCATAACCAAGCGGCGGCGGTTGCGGCGTTTGAGCTGTTCGTAACCGGTCAAAACTTCATTTTGCTTATTGTCAGACATGGAGATTTCCTTTTACAACGCCGCCATCACGTCGGCAACGGTATGAAATGAGCCGAAAACAACGATTCTATCATTTTCGCCCGCCTTAGCCAAAGCTGCGCGGTACGCCTCGCGAACGGAGGTAAAAGTTTGTATATTTTCGATATTTTGTGCTTCCAGTTTCGCCTGCAAGGCTTCCGCCGTCATGCCGCGCGGCACGTCCAAAGGCGCGATATACCACTCGTCAAACTGGTCTTTAACGATTTCCAACACGCCGTCTATGTCTTTGTCGGACAACATGCTGAACACGGCGGTGCGTTTTTGCGCAAACGCCAAATTAATCAGGCTGCGGCGCAGGGCGCGGGCAGCGTGGGGATTGTGTCCGACATCCAAAACGGTCAGCGGGCGGCCGGGCAGGACTTGGAAGCGTCCGGGGTTTTCAACCAGCAGCAATCCGCGTTTGATGGAGCCGATGTCCACCGGCAATTTTTCGTTCAAACATTCCAACACGGTCAACGCGCAGGCGGCGTTGGAAAGCTGGTATGCGCCGCGCAATGCGGGAAACGGCAGGGAATTGCGGTTGCGCGCGGGGTCGTCTGAATGCTGCGGATGAAAGCGGTAGTTCCATTGGATGTTTTCCAAAGAGGAAAAATCGAAATCGCGCTGCACCATCAGCAGTTTCGCGCCTATGGCTTCGGCGTGTGCGACCAACGATTCGGGCGCGGGGTTTTGCCCGCAGATTGCGGGTTTGCCGCTGCGGAACACGCCTGCTTTTTCAAAACCGACCTGTTCGACCGTATCGCCCAAAAACGCCTGATGGTCCAAATCCACGCTGGTGACCACCGCGCAATCGCAGTCGAACACATTGACCGCGTCCAAACGTCCGCCCAAGCCGACTTCCAATATCATTACATCGACTTGTTCGCGAATGAAGATATCGACCGCCGCCAAGGCATTGAATTCAAAATAGGTTAGCGATATTTCGCCGCGTGCCGCTTCGATGCGCTCGAAGGAAGCGGTGATGAGGTCGTCTGAAACCGGTTCGGCGTTGACGGCGATGCGTTCGTTGTAACGCAATAAATGCGGGCTGGTCAGCGTACCGACTTTGAAGCCTGCCTGTTTGTAAATCTGTGTCAGGTAGGCGCAGACCGAACCTTTACCGTTTGTTCCCGCGACAACGACGACGGGGCATTGCGGCTCGAGCTTCATTCGTTTTTTCACTTCACCCGTGCGTTCCAAGCCCATGTCGATTAAGCCGCCGCTGTGGGCGGTTTCCAAATGCGAGAGCCAGTCTTGTAATGTTTTCATGTGTGTTTCGTTTTTCAAAAGGTCGTCTGAAACCGTCGTTTCGTCATAATGGGGACGGCTTCGGCTGATTGTGCGGACTGTTTTTATATTGGGTTTAATTTGACAAGGACAAGGCGGAAAACCGCTTTACCAAATTAAAGCGGATGCCCGGCATCCTGAGCCTGACACCAGCGCGCCCAAACTTTCAGACGACGGTAAGATTCCTTATCCGCCATATCGGGCGTGACACATTGCCGTATCGTTTTGCCGTCGGCGTTCCACTGTAAAAACAAAGCGTAAGGGGTCAGCATGGTCGCACCGTCCAATACCGCGCCCTGCCCTTCTCCGTCTCCGCAAAATACGGAAGCGCGCGCATGGCGGTCGATGGCGATTTTCTTTACCGCACCCGCCGTCCGCAAATTCACCACGCGCCAAGCGTGGACAAAACTGCCCGCCAACGCCGCCAGCCCGAACCACATCATCCAGCCGTAAAACCATATCAGGCACACGGCCACTGCGGACAAATGCAACAAAACGGACAAGGCTTTTAAAGAACGGGACGGCTTCAAGGTCGTCTGAAAAGCGCGCATCGCCCTACATCATGTTGTCGAACACGGGCGTAATGCTCAATTCCGCCTCTTCCATGTCCAAAACCATATCGTGGATTTCGGTATCGAAAAATTCCCAAAACGCCTTCAGGCTCATGTCTTGCGGCCACTTGCTTTTATCGATGTCCCAGCCTGCGATTTCCGCCTCGAAAATCTGTTGGTAGCGTTCGTCAAAATAGGCAATCACAGCTTCCGGCTCGTCAAACTGCGGCACGAGAAATACGGAGCAGTTGGCACGGATTTGCTCGATGGTCAGGTCGGGCATATTTTCATCGGCGGATTTCAGCCATTCCAAAAAACGGGCGGTCGGCTTAAGCACGACGGCGGTACGGTCAACAAAATACATGGTTTTCCTTTGCTACGGCAAAATCGGAAATGGCCTCTTTGCCGTTTATATCTATCGGTTGCATTCGCCAAAGGTCGTCTGAAAGCCCAAATCTGTCTTTCAGACGACCTTTTGACAAGCTGTTAATGCGTCATCACTTGCTGCAAGAACTGTTTGGCGCGTTCGTGTTTCGGATTGGTAAAAAACTCTTCAGGCGTTTCGTTTTCCAAAATCTGCCCTTTATCCACAAAAATAATGCGGTCGGCCACTTCGCGCGCAAAGCCCATTTCATGCGTAACACACATCATGGTCATGCCGCTTTCCGCCAAGTCCTGCATCACTTTCAACACCTCGCCGACCATTTCCGGGTCGAGCGCGGAAGTCGGTTCGTCAAACAGCATCACGCGCGGCTCCATCGCTAACCCGCGCGCAATCGCCACGCGCTGCTGCTGACCGCCGGAAAGCTGGCTGGGGAAAGCGTCTTTTTTATGCGCCAAACCCACGCGTTCCAACAGCTCCATCGCCTTTTCCTCAGCCTGTTCGCGGCTTTGTTTTTTCACCTTCATCGGCGACAGGATGATGTTTTCCAATACGGTCAGATGCGGATACAGATTGAAGCCTTGAAACACAAAACCCACTTCCTCACGCACCTTGTTCAAATCCGTTTGCGGATCGGCAACATTGATACCGTCCACCCAAATCTCGCCGCTCTCAATGCTTTCAAGCTGGTTGACGGTACGGATGAGCGTCGATTTGCCGCTGCCCGAAGGTCCGCAAACCACCACCACTTCACCCTGCTTCACTTCCAGATTGACGCCGTTGATGACGTGCAGGTCTTTGAAATGTTTATGTACGTTTTTGAATTTAATCATGTTGTTTCCAGATATTTTCAGACGACCTTACGGACGAGATAATTGCTCAGTTCCACATATTTCTCCGGCGCGATATGTTCGGCGCGGTCTTGCGGGCTGATGCCGACTGCCTGTAAATCCTCGTCGCCGGCAAGCTCTTTCAAATTGTTGCGTATGGTTTTGCGGCGTTGGTGGAAGGCGAGTTTCACCAGTTTGGCGAAATGCTCGAAATCGTCCGCCTTGCCGATACGGTGTTTCACTGGAATCATGCGCACCACCGCCGAATCCACTTTCGGCGCAGGGTCAAACGACTCGGGCGGCACGTCAATCAGCAGCTCCATATCGAAAAAATATTGCAGCATCACGCCCAAGCGGCCGTAGTCGTTGCTTTTCGGCGCGGCAACCATGCGCTCGACCACTTCTTTTTGCAGCATAAAGTGCATATCGACGACATCGTCCGCCACTTCCGCCAGCTTGAACAAAAGCGGCGTGGAAATGTTGTACGGCAGGTTGCCGACAATTTTCTTTTTGCCCGCGATGCTGTTGAAATCAAACTGCAATACATCGCCTTCATGAATCACGAGCTTATCCGCAAACGGCAGCGTTTTCAGACGACGTACGATGTCGCGGTCGATTTCGATAACGTGCAGTCGGTTCAGCTTTTTCGCCAAAGGCTTGGTAATCGCCGCCAAGCCCGGCCCGATCTCAATCACCACATCATCCGCCTGCGGACGCACGGCGTTGACAATATCGGCAATAATCCGCGTGTCCTGCAAAAAATTCTGCCCGAAGCGTTTCCGGGCCTTATGTTCTTTCATCGCGTCTCTTCAAACTGTCGATCATTATAGTAAGCGCGTATTGTAACTGAAAAACAAAGTCCTGTTCAGACCCGCAATCCAAGCAGCCGCCCTACGCCAATCGGGATTTCAAACCATCCCGCAATGCAGTAATATCCCGTCCATCCTACACAGCTCGTCTGAAAACCCGCAAGGAGCAATTTCATGCAGATGAATTGGAAAAATCTACTCTCAACACAACGTTTCCGCACGAAAAACGGCGAAATCATCCCGACCGTCACGCCTTCCACCCAAGAAGGAGCCGACGCTTTGCGCACCGACTTCCATATCGACTACGACCGCGTCGTGTTCTCCGGCGCATTCCGCAGATTGGGACGTAAAACCCAAGTCCACCCTCTAGCCGAACACGACCTGACCCACAACCGCCTCACACACAGCGTCGAAGTCGCCAGCGTCGGGCGCAGTATCGGCAACCGCGTAGGTGTGATGCTGCAGGCAGGCGGCTTTTTACCGGAAAACAATACGCCGAGTGACATCGGCGCTGTCGTCCAAGTCGCCTGTCTTGCGCACGACCTAGGCAACCCGCCGTTCGGACACACCGGAGAAGACGCATTGCGCGACTGGTTCCGCAATCCTAAAAACCAGCCGTTTTTACAGACATTAAACGACGCCGAACGCAACGACATCCAGACCTATGAAGGCAATGCCCACAGCCTGCGCATCACGGCAAGTTTGGAAATGTATCCCGACGCAGGCGGCATGCGCCTGACGTCCGCCGCCATAGGCGCACTGCTGAAATACCCTTGGACCACGCAACACCCCAACGGAAGAAAAAAATTCAATATTTACCAAACCGAATTACCTTTCATCCGTCGCGTTGCCGACGAATTGGGGCTGATTGAATCAGGCAAAGACTGCTGGGTACGCCATCCCCTTTCCTACCTGATGGAAGCAGCCGACGACATCTGCTACGCCCTCTTAGACTTGGAAGACGCGGTCGAACTGGATTTGCTGAGCGACGCTGAAATCGAAAGCGTATTATCCGAACTCACTTTTGAAGAAAGCACTTGGCACGCGCAATCCAGCCGCCAGCGTTGCGCCATGTTGCGCGGCATCGCCATCGGCAAAGCGATAGAAGACGTCGCCCAAACCTTCATGATGCACCAATCCGACCTGCTAAACGGCAACTTCAAAGGCAAAGACCTGTTGGCGTTGTGCAGCCCGCAAGTTCAAAACACCTTGGAAAAAGCGAAAGAACTTGCCCGCACGCGCATTTTCCGCCACCGTACCAAACTCATGACCGAAATCGCCACTTTCCCGTGTCTCGGTTCCATTTTGGATTTATTGGTTCCCGCCGCATACGCCATGATTGCGCAAAAACAGGTCGATGTGCGCCAATCCCTCGCGCTTGATCTGTTAAAAAACCACGACCCCATCCAAGAAACCGACAGCCTGTATCGCGCCTACATGAAAATCTTAGATTTCGTTGGCGGCATGACAGACAACGCCGCCGCAAAAATGGCGCAAGATTTATCGGGAGTGGGCATTTTACGATAATTAATATCCTTTATTTTCATATTGTTATTTTATTATAAATATTTTTATCCAGAAAATACTGGACAGCCACCGACAGCTTGTATATTATTCGGTCTTCTTGATTCACGACGCAGTCGCGAAGTGATGAAAATGCACCCGTAGCTCAGTTGGATAGAGTATCTGGCTACGAACCAGAGGGTCGGGCGTTCGAATCGCTCCGGGTGCGCCAACAAAACTTATCCGCGCCCATCGTCTAGCGGTTAGGACATCGCCCTTTCACGGCGGTAACCGGGGTTCGATTCCCCGTGGGCGTGCCAAATTCCGAAAGCACAGTTTAATTAAACTGTGCTTTTTTCTTTGTCACTCAAATCATTACAAACAGAGTAAACCCAATTTAAAATCAAAAAGTTAAGCCACCATACAACCCGCCCACCACGAAACCAACATAAGCAAAGGTCGTCTGAAAACCCCAATTCAAGGTTTTCAGACGACCTTTCACTTTAAAACATCAAACCATTAGTTCGAACCGACTTTAATCTTCTGCCACAGATTAACCGACAGTTTCTTCGCATCCGAACTCATTTGCGGCATCACAAAACCGTCTTTCATATCCTGAGCATTCGGGAAGATGGAGCGGGTGTTAACCAACTCGGCAGGCATTTTCTCGCGTGCCGGTTTGCTTGCGGGCGCGAAGGTAACGGCAATGCCGTTTTTCGCAGCCACTTCGGGATCAAGCGTGTAGTTGATGTATTTATGGGCATTGGCGATGTTTTTCGCATCGGCGGGAATCAGCCAAGATTCAATCCAGAAGCCCATACCCTTCGGCGTCAAAACTTCAATGCCGACGTTGTTTTTCACTTCTTCGGAACGGGCTTTCGCCAAGTTCAAGTCGCCGCCGTTACCCGCTGCGAGACAGATGTCGCCGCGCGCCAGTTCGTCAATGATAGACGGGCTGAAACGTTTTACATCAGGACGGATGGCTTTCAGCACTTCCGCCGCCGCTTTCAAATCATCAGGATTTGTGCCTTTGGGGTCTTTACCCAAGTAGTTCAGCAAAATTGGGAACATTTCGCTCGGCGTATCCCACAAGGCGATGCCGCATGATTTCAGCTTATTGGTGTATTCAGGCTTGAACAGCAAATCCCAACCGTTTTCAGGCAGCTTGCCGCCCAAAAGTTCTTTGCCCTTCGCCGTAATTGCCAAAGTGTTGACGCCGGAGAAATAAGGAACGGCATACTGGTTGCCCGGGTCGGCAGTTTCCAGCATTTTCAACAATTCGGGATCGATGTTTTTGTAATTGGGAATCAGGTCTTTATTGACTTTCTGATAGGCACCCGCCTCGATTTGACGGGGCAGGAAGGCGATGCCGGGAACGACCAAGTCATAGCCGGATTTGCCGGTCAGCATTTTGGCTTCGAGGGTTTCGTTGTTTTCGTAAAGGTCGTAGGTCAGCTTCAGCTTATTGGCTTTTTTGAAGTCTTCAACGGTACTCTCGTCAACGTAGTTCGACCAGTTGTAGATGTTCAAAGTATCGGTGGCGGCTGCTTCGGCATTGGCAGCAGGCGCGCTGCCTGCTTGAGGTTGCTCGGTTTTTTTCTCGCCACCGCCGCAAGCGGCCAGCGATAATGCCGCCAATACGGCTAATACGGATTTTTTCATACGGGCAGATTCCTGATGAAAGATTATTAACGGAAAATGAACACTCTGCACCCCATCAATACCCCGGCGCAAAGCGGGGCTATTGTAATGGAAGTGGGTGAGAACTCAAAGCAATATCTGACTGATTTTTATTGAAATAAGGCACGATTTCTTAGGCTCGGGAAAACGGCGTTGCACAAGATGTCGTTTTTGGGCAAAATACGGGCGATTTGCGCGCGCGAACAGAGAAAATACTTGCATATAGAGGAATCTGTCTTTAAAATTGCGCGTTTACAGAATTTATTTTTTCAGGAGATATTCAATATGGCAAACAGCGCACAAGCCCGCAAACGTGCCCGCCAATCGGTTAAACAACGCGCCCACAACGCCAGCCTGCGTACTGCATTCCGTACCGCAGTGAAAAAAGTGTTGAAAGCAGTTGAAGCCGGCGACAAAGCTGCTGCTCAAGCAGTTTACCAAGAGTCCGTCAAAGTCATCGACCGTATCGCTGACAAAGGCGTATTCCACAAAAACAAAGCAGCCCGCCATAAGAGCCGTCTGTCTGCCAAAGTAAAAGCATTGGCTTAATCTTTTTCGCCCATCCTCTTGGCGTTTTATCGCGTCGGGACAGGCAAGCAGATAACGATGCCCCTGAGGTCTTAACCTTTCAGGGGCATTGCCGTATGTGATGCAAGTTGATGTAAACTTTTCAGACGACCTGCCGTAAAGAAGGCGCAAGGCGGTAAAATGCGGTTTAATCTGTTTTTCAAACGATTAATCCCGATTTTCAGGCAAAAGGTCATCTGAAAACATCCAATCGGCAATCCCATGAATGAAATGATGAACATGATGTTGAAACACAATTTGGCGCAAAGCGATGCCCTAAAGAACAAAAAACCGTCATTATCCAAATGCCGGCGCGCCTTGATGCTTATCCTTGTCGGCGGAGCCGCCGCCCCTGTCGCCTATGCCGACACGGCTTTGCAATGTACCTCCATTCAAGACAATGCCACCCGTTTGGCGTGTTACGACAGCATTTACTCAGCTCAACTGCCGCCGCAAGCACCGCTACCCGTCATTCGCGAAGAAGCCGACAAAGCGCCGGTCGATTTGCCCAAAACCATCAGCACCAGCCGCGAGAAAAAAGCGGCAACGATTGTGTTTGACGAAAATAAAGAACAATCCGCCCTTTCGGAAGACAATTTCCGCACCGCAGCCGATGCCTACACGCCGCTGAGCCTGATGTACGATTTGGACAAAAACGACTCGCGCGGCTTGTTGAGCGTGCGCGAGCACAATCCCATGTACCTGATGCCCGCATGGTACAACAGCTCGCCCAACCTGCATCCCCATTCCCCTTCGCGCGGCACGACCAATCAGGAAAAATTCAGCGAACAGAAACACATAGAAACCAAACTGCAAGTTTCGTTCAAAAGCAAAATCGCCGAAGATTTATTTAAAACCCGCGCAGATTTATGGTTCGGCTACACCCAAAAATCCGATTGGCAGATTTACAACCAAGGCAGAAAATCCGCACCGTTCCGCAATACCGATTACGAACCTGAAATCTTCCTGACCCAGCCCGTGAAGGCAGATTTGCCGTTCGGCGGCAAACTGCGGATGGTCGGCGCAGGCTTCGTCCACCAATCCAACGGGCAAAGCCGTCCCGAATCCCGCTCATGGAACCGCGTTTACGCATTGGCGGGGATGGAATGGGGCAAACTGACCGTCATTCCGCGCGTGTGGATGCGCGCATTCGATCAGACCGGTGAAAACAACGACAATCCCGACATTACCGACTATATGGGTTATGGCGATTTGAAGCTGCAGTACCGCCTGAACGACAAACAAAATATTTCGTCCCTGCTGCGCTACAATCCTAAAACCGGACACGGCGCGGTTGAAGCCGCCTATACTTTCCCGATTAAAGGCAAACTCAAAGGCGTCGTGCGCGGCTTTCACGGCTACGGCGAAAGCCTGATTGATTACAACCACAAACAAAACGGCATCGGCATCGGCCTGATGTTCAACGACTGGGACGGAATTTGACGCCCAACCCCGTTTTCAGACGACCTTATTACACCATGTTGTACACAGGTCGTCTGAAAGCAAAACAAACACCCTCCCCATATTAAAAACACTCGTTTCCTATCGCCCAAACGCGTATAATGCAACGTTTGGGCGATATTTGTCGGAATGACACAGAAGATGACAGAACAAACGGCCGAAGGCGGAAAAGTTGCCAAGGCATTAAAAAAATATCTGATTACAGGCATGTTGGTATGGCTGCCGATAGCCGTAACCATTTGGGCGGTCAGCTATATCATATCAGCCGCCGACCGGCTGATCAGCCTGCTGCCCGAGCAATGGCAGCCCCAATATTTCTGGGGATTCAACATTCCCGGCCTGGGCATTATTGCCGCCATCGTCGTCTTATTTCTGACCGGCGTGTTCGCCGCCAACGTTTTGGGGCGTCAAATCCTCGCCGCATGGGACAGCCTGTTGGGACGGATTCCCGTCGTCAAATCCATCTATTCCAGCGTTAAAAAAGTATCCGAGTCCCTGCTCTCCGACAGCAGCCGCTCGTTCAGAACGCCCGTGCTGGTTCCGTTCCCTCAACCCAATATTTGGACGATTGCCTTTGTTTCAGGACATATTCCCGACAAACTCAAAGGCAGCCTGCCGCACGATGACGACTATCTTTCCGTCTATGTGCCGACCACGCCCAACCCGACCGGCGGCTATTACATCATGGTGAAAAAAAGCGACGTGCGCGAACTCGATATGAGCGTGGACGAAGCATTGAAATATGTGATTTCGTTGGGCATGGTGATGCCAGATGACTTGCCGCTCAAAGCCCAAGCCGAAATACGATGTTTAGAAAAATAAACTAGAGATGGTAAACACATGACACATGGTCGTTTTGGCCTTGATTCATGGCTATTTACATTGTCATTATTGTTTTTAGCTGTTGTACTTTGGCGTTGGGAAAATCGTGATGACTGAAATTTTCAGACGAGCTGAACGCATAAACCAACAGCCTGAAATTTTATTCAACTTCAAAATATAAACATGAAATATTTATCTACTTTACTGCTTGCCTTGTTTCTGCCCAATCTAGCCGTCTCCGCACCTGTAACCAACAGTAAAGGCGAAGAGGTATTTCTATTTGATTGGCACAAACAACCCGCTTTCAAAAAGCTTTGGCACGAACAAGTCGGCAAACATGCACCCAAAGCCCCCATGCACAATTGGGTGCGTAAAATGGCAGGTCCGATGCCGCCGCTGGAAAGTGTGAAAATCGGCGGCAAGACCTATTACTACACCACCATGTGCCAACCGCATAACTGCGGATACAACAAAATGTATATTCTGACTGACAAACAACAGATTGCTGCTTATCATGTTGTTTATAAAGATGATGATTCCCTTTCTACAAATAATCCGGATCAAATCTACATTTACGGTAAGCCCACGGAAGCAGAATTAAATTTTCTGAAGGCAGAATGGCGTAAAGAACAAAACAATTAAGGTGTCTTTTTTTCAGACGACCTTTTCCTTCTTTTCAAATTGAACAATATAAAAAGGTGATTTTATGCGTACCAACTATTGCGGCCTGATCAGCGAGCAATACTTAGACCAAACCGTAACCGTCAAAGGCTGGGTACACCGCCGGCGCGACCACGGCGGTGTGATTTTTATCGACCTGCGCGACCGCGAAGGTATCGTCCAAGTCGTGATTGACCCCGATACGCCCGAAGCATTTGCCACTGCCGATTCCGCCCGCAACGAATACGTTTTGAGCATTACCGGCCGCGTGCGCAACCGTCCCGAAGGCACGACCAACGACAAAATGATTTCCGGCAAAATCGAAATCCTGGCCAAAGAAATCGAAGTCTTGAACGCCGCCGCTACGCCGCCGTTCCAAATTGACGACGAAAACATCAGCGAAAACGTGCGCCTGACCAACCGCGTTATCGACCTGCGCCGTCCGGTGATGCAGCGCAACCTGCGCCTGCGTTATCAAGTCGCTATGGGTGTTCGCCGTTATTTGGATGCGCAAGGCTTCATCGACATCGAAACCCCGATGCTGACCCGCTCTACTCCAGAAGGCGCGCGCGACTACCTCGTGCCGAGCCGCGTTCATCCGGGCGAGTTTTTCGCTCTGCCGCAATCGCCGCAATTGTTCAAACAACTGTTGATGGTGGCGGGTTTCGACCGTTACTACCAAATCACCAAATGTTTCCGTGACGAAGACCTGCGTGCCGACCGCCAGCCTGAATTCACCCAAATCGACTTGGAAACCTCGTTCTTGAACGAGGATGAAATCATGGACATCACCGAAGGCATGGCAAAACAAGTCTTCCAAGACGCGCTGGGTGTGGACTTGGGCGATTTCCCGCGTATGCCTTACGCCGAAGCCATGTTCTACTACGGCTCCGACAAACCCGATATGCGCATCAGCCTGAAATTTACCGAGCTGACCGACCTGATGAAAACGGAAGAGTTCAAAGTCTTCCGTGGCGCAGCCGACATGAAGGGCGGCCGCGTGGTTGCCCTGCGCGTACCGAACGGCGCGAAATTCAGCCGCAAAGAAATCGACGAATATACCAAATTTGTCGGCATCTACGGCGCAAAAGGTTTGGCGTACATCAAAGTGAACGACGTCAGCAACCTCTCCAACGGCGAAGACAGCGGCCTGCAATCTCCAATCGTGAAATTCCTGTCTGAAAACGCCCTGAAAGAAATCATTGCGCGTACCGGCGCGCAAAACGGCGACATCATCTTCTTCGGCGCAGACAAAGCCAAAGTCGTGAACGAAGCCATCGGCGCTTTGCGTATCAAAGTCGGCTTGGAACACGGCAAAGACAACGGCTACTTCGTGGACGAATGGAAACCTTTGTGGGTTGTCGATTTCCCGATGTTCGAATACGACGAAGACGGCGACCGCTACGTTGCCGTACACCATCCGTTTACCGCTCCTAAAGAAGGTCACGAAGACCTGATGGTTTCCGACCCGGCAAACTGCCTGGCACGCGCCTACGATATGGTGTTGAACGGCTGGGAAATCGGCGGCGGTTCCATCCGTATCCACCGTGCCGACGTACAGGAAAAAGTCTTTGCCGCACTGAAAATCAGCCCTGAAGAGCAGCAGGAAAAATTCGGTTTCCTCTTGGACAACCTGAAATTCGGCGCGCCTCCGCACGGCGGCTTGGCATTCGGCCTCGACCGTCTGGTTACGTTGATGACCGGCGCCGAATCCATCCGCGACGTGATTGCCTTCCCGAAAACCCAACGCGCCCAATGTCTGCTGACCAACGCGCCGAATGCGGTGGACGACAAACAGCTGCGAGAATTGAGTTTGCGCCTGCGTCAAAAAGCGACCGAAAATAAAGAAGCGTAATTTTTAAAAGCAGGTGGGCAACACCTGACAGCCAAAAGGTCGTCTGAAACCTAATTACACGGGTTTCAGACGACCTTTTTCATCACGGATGTAATGAATGTCAGTAAGCGGGCATTTTCTATTTTAATCCTCCGACACTCATCAAGTCATGGGCAAATCGCCCTATTAAATTTAATCTAATTGAGTAATATCAGTTTATATTCATAATCCCACAGTAATTTTTTACATTTCCCCCTTGTCATGCTATCCTCGCCTCCCCTGTATGTATCAGCTTGTTTCATCAAGCAGTTTATTGTTGCACGCATACAGACAATATCCTAATTAATTATCGACAAGAGTATTGCTATGAAAAAAATAACTTCCTCTATTCTAAAAACCTGTTTTGCAGCGACGGCGGTTATCACAGCGCATTCTGCGTTTGCATATGACGCTTCCTACCCCACCTCTGCTCCCGCACGCAGCACTTTGGACAACCACAATTTCCCCTATTCCATGCCGATTAATCCTAATGCAGCGCGCGACGGCAAACCTTATTTGAAAGCACACGACGACGTAATGACGCTGGCGGGCGCAACCCTGCCTCCTGCACGTCCGGTCAAACCGACTGCGCCGCCCCCACAACGTGCGCCATTGGCTAACCAAGATTTCCCTTACTCCATGCCAATCAACCCCAACGCAGCCAATGACGGCAAACCTTATTTGAAAGCACACGACGACGTGATGACGCTGGCGGGCGCGACCCTGCCTCCTGCACGTCCGGTCAAACCGACTGCGCCTCCTCCATCCAAACCTGTCGGCAACAATGGCAACTTTCCTTACTCCATGCCAATCGGCGGCAATGTTTCGATACCGGACAGCGGTGTGATGAGCACAGCCTCCCAACCTCCTGCCCGCCCTATCGGCAAACCGATTGCACCTCCTCCGTCTAAACCTGTCGTCAACAATGGTAACTTCCCTTACTCTGAGCCAATTTATGGTAAACGTACTCCGAACACACCTGTCGGCGTCATGACCACAGCCGACGCACCTCCTGCCTACAATCCAAACAACGCAGTGGCAAAACCTCAATATACAGTCAAAAACTCCGTCCGCGTTGCTGATGCCGATAACCTGAAAAACAAAGAAATCCTGTTTGTTATCGACAGAATCGAAGGCAAGGGCGAGCGCGTCATCCGCGAACGCCGCATCAATCAAATCGAGCTGTTCAGCCTGAACACTGAAGACGGCAAAGGAAAAGGCTTGCTGACCGTCGGCAAAATCCCGACCGCTTCGGGCAATGTGTTCTTCGGCGAATGGGTGCCTGCTTCAGAAGCCGCCGCTACTGCGCATGTCAAAGGCAACGCGCATCCTGCCTGGTTCTATGGCAAAAACCCGACCGGCAGCACCAAAGGCTTGGCAACCGCGACTTACAACGTAGTCGGTGTCAACGGTCATAAAGCCGGCGAACGCGATATCTATACCGGTACCGTCAAAGCCTATTTCGGTTCGGGCGACAGCGGCAGCATGACCGGTAAACTGGCGCGCCATACCGACACTCTGGACTTTGCCGGCGTGAAAATCGACAACCGCAACGGTACTTTCGCCTCTGACGCCGCCCGCAACCGCGAAGGCATCAAAGGTCAGTTCTACGGTCAAAATGCCGCCGCATTGGCGGGTATTGCGACCCGTGGTACGGAAAGCCGCGCCGACGACATCTCCTTCGGCGGTATAAAACAATAAACCGTCGATAGAACAACGGGGAAGGCGCGGATTGCCGTGCTTTCCCCGTTTTATGGCAAGCTGCGGACGGATTTCCGCGGCTTCCGTTTTCAGACGACCTTTTGTGCTTCTCATTACCTCAAGGGTCGTCTGAAAACAGAAACAGATTACAAACAAAGCGATATTCAAAATCGCATCTTTTCAGACGACCGCTCCGCTTCGCCACAAACCCGCCTCGTCCGAAATTTACCCACCACACACCAGCCCGAAAGAAAACGAATGAACAAATCCTGCCTCCTCCTGCTCGCTCTGCTGCCCCTGTCCGCCCGCGCAGACAGCGACGACCTGCGCCGCCTGTCCGAAGAAAACGGGCGCGTGCAGCAGCAATATCGGGAAAGCGGCTGGCTGGACGGCGGCACACCCGCAGGCGACATCGAAAACGACGACGCATACATCCGTATCGGCGGTCAGATTTACACCGTAGGCAACAATACCGAAGAGCTGGAAAGCGCGATTTATCATGCCATTAACGAACGCCAATGGAAAAAGGCAGAACGCTTCGCCACGCGCTATGCCGCCCTGCCCGGCCACAATCCCGCCCTACCCAAATTGGTGCTCGGTTTGAAACAACGCGCCGAAGGACGCCTCGCCGAAGCCTTACGGAACCTGCAAGCAGCAGAAGCACTCGACCCCGCCAACCCGCGCATCCTGCTCGAAACCGCGCGCCTTTATACCGAAGACAATCAAAACCGCGAAGCCCGAAGCGCATTCGCCCGCGCCCAAGCCGCCGATATTCCCGAAGAAACCCGCGCCCTGATCGGACAATACCTCGGCGAAATCGACAAACGCAGCCGCTGGCACGGACAAATCGGCATCGCTTACGGCTACAACAGCAACATCAACCAATCCGACGGCTCCGTCCGCTGCATTCTGCCGCTTGACGGCCAATGCCTCGCCTACCAAAACCTGCCCGACCCCATCCGTTCCCCCGTATGGAATTACAGCCTGAGCGCAGGCAAAATCACCCCCATTAAAGGACACCACAGCCTCAAAACCAACCTCCTCGCCTACGGCACGCACTACCGCCGCAAAGACACAGACGCCGCCCTGTCCGACTACGGCAGCCAAACAGGCACACTGTCCGCCGGTTACGAATACGCCGACGCACAAAGCCGCCTATCGCTGATGCCCGTTTACGAACACGAACGGCGCAACCGCCACACCTACTACAACGCCTACGGCGCCGAAACCTCGTGGACGCATACCATCAACCCAAAATGGCAGGTCAACGCCGACTGGTCGGGCAAACGCTACCGCCACAGCGGCACCGCGAAAACCTACGCCGCCGACTACACCGAATACCGCACAGGCTTGGGCGCAGAATACGCCCTGACCCCGAAAACCGGCGTGTTCGCAGGCTCCGACTACACCCGCCGCACATACAACGGCGGCACACCCGACCACCGCGAATACACCCTCCGCACAGGCTTATACACCCTGTTTGACAACGGCACCTACCTCAACGCCCTCGTCATGAAACGGCGCAACCTCTACGACCGCGCAGGCATCGCCGCAGACGGACAAAGACGCAGCGACCGCCAAACCGTCTGGCTCGCCGCCGCAGGCTTCAGACAATGGCACATCGGCGGCTTCTACCCCGAACTGCGCTTCAAACACACCACCGTCAAAAGCAATTCCGTGTTCTACCGCTACCGCCAAAACGAAATCATGCTGGGCGTGAAAAAACAGTTTTGAAGCGTTTTATTAGGATGGATAGGAACATAGAGAGGTCGTCTGAAAATAAGGATTTATGAATTTCAGACGACCTCGTTTAATGAGTTCAAATAACAGCAAACATCTCACACCCACCGCTATCCCCTTCTATACCTTTCCAAATCTGCCGTAACCTGCCCCCTCTCCCGTCCGGCGGGAGAGGGCTGGGGAGAGGGTGGCTCTATGGACTGCACGAATTTGATTTTTCCCAAGCCAAAAAGCCACCCCCATCCTAACCTTCCCCCGCCGGACGGGGGAAGGAACAGAATTGCTGATACGGCAAAGAGGTCGTCTGAAAACTGGGATTTATGAATTTCAGACGACCTCATTCAATAAGTTTTAATAACAGCAAACACCCCACCTGCCGCTATCTCCTCCCATGCTTTTCCACATCTGCTGCAACCTGCCCCCTCTCCCGTCAGAGGGAGAGGGCTGGGGAGAGGGCGGCTCTATGGGCTGCACGAATTTGATTTTTCCCCAAACCACAAACCACCCCCATCCTAACCTTCCCCCGCCAGACGAGGGAAGGAACAAGGTTGCTGATATGGCAAAGAGGTCGTCTGAAAACTGGGATTTATGAATTTCAGACGACCTCGTTTAATGAGTTCAAATAACAGCAAACATCTCACACCTGCCGCTATCCCCTTCTATACCTTTCCCCATCTGCCGTAACCTGCCCCCTCTCCCGTCTAGCAGGAGAGGACTGGGGAGGGTGGCTCTATGGACCACACGAATTTGATTTTTCTCCAAACCACAAAGCCACCCCCATCCTAGCCTTCCCCCGCCGGACGGGGGAAGGGACAGGATTGCTGATACGGCAAAGAGGTCGTCTGAAAACTGGGATTTATGAATTTCAGACGACCTTGTTTAATGGATTCAAATAACAGCAAACCTCTCACACCCGCCACTATCCCCTTCCATACTTTTCCACATCTACCGCAACCTGCCCCCTCTCCCGTCCGGCGGGAGAGGGCTGGGGAGAGGGTGGCTTTATGAGCTGCACGAATTTATTTTCTCCTCAGAAACACAAAACCGCCCCCATCCTAACCTTCCCCCGCCGGACGGGGGGAAGGGACAGGATTGCTGATACGGCAAAGAGGTCGTCTGAAAATTACGATTTATGAGGTTTCAGACGACCTCGTTTAATGAGTTCAAATAACAGCAACCATCTCACATCCGCCGCTATCCCCTTCCATACTTTTCCACATCTACCGCAACCTGCCCCCTCTCCCGTCTGGCGGGAGAGGGCTGGGGAGAGGGTGGCTCTATGGACTGCACGAGTTTTATTTACCTAAACCTGTAAAACCACCCCCATCCTAGCCTTCCCCTGCCGGACGGGGGAAGGGACAGGATTGCTGATACGGCAAAGAGGTCGTCTGAAAATAAGAATTTATGAATTTCAGACGACCCCTTTCACAATCAAACCACACTAAACAATCCTCCGTTGTCATTCCCACATAAAGAAGAGGTCGTCTGAAACCCATCTTTCAGACGACCTCTTCTCTTTCAAAAATGCTCTGCCCTAACCCCTAGCCTGCTTCTTGCAAAAAGCCTGCCAGTTCGGCGGTGTCGAGTGCGATCATCAGTTCTTCGTTGGTCGGTACGACCAAAACGGCGGGCATGGAACCTGTCGGGCTGATGATGCCTGAGTTGCCGTAGCGTTTTTCCATGTTGGCTTTGGTGTCGATGTGCAGGCCCAAATAGTCGAGGTAGGCGACGGTTTTGGCGCGGATGTTGCGGGAGTTTTCGCCGATGCCGCCGGTGAAGACGAGGGCGTCTATGCCGCCGCAGGCGACTGACATGGAGGCAATGTATTTGGCAAGGCGGTAGGTCATGACTTCGAGGGCGAGGCGTGCGCCTTCGTGGCCTTCGTCGGCGGCGATTTCGAGGGTGCGGCAGTCGTTGGAGAGTTCGGAGATGCCGAGCAATCCTGATTTTTTGTTCAGCATTTCATCGACTTGCTCGATGTTCATGCCGGCGTGGGCGGTCAAGTAGCTGTACACGCCGGGGTCGATGTCGCCGCAACGAGTACCCATGACGAGGCCTTCGATGGGGGTGAAGCCCATGCTGGTATCGACGGATTTGCCGTTTCGGATGGCGGTGATGGACGCGCCGTTGCCGAGGTGGGCGACGATCATGCGCAAATCTTCCAGCGGTTTGCCCAAAATCCGCGCGGCTTCGGGGGCGACATAGCGCATGCTGGTGCCGTGGAAGCCGTAGCGGCGGAAGGCGTATTTTTTGCGCAATTCGCGCGGCACGGCGTAGGTGTAGGCGCGTTCGGGCATGGTTTGGTGGAACGAGGTGTCCATCACGCCGACGTTGGGCAGGCCGGGGAAGTGTTCCTGCGCGGCGAGGATGCCGCTGATGTTGGCGGGGTTGTGCAGCGGGGCGAGCGGGATGCAGGCTTTCAGTTCGTCGAGGACATCTTGGTCGATGAGGACGGACTCGTGATATTTTTCGCCGCCGTGGGCGATGCGGTGGCCGATGGCTTTGATGCGGTCGTGCAGTCCGTGTTTTTCCAGTTCGTTCAACAGCATACCCACCGCGCCGGCGTGGCAGTTGCGGCCGGTCAGGGGAACTTGGCGTTTGTTGCCGTCTTTGTTGAAGGTGATGACGGCTTCGGGCGTACCCAAACGTTCGCCGAGACAGCTTAGGACGACGCTGCCGCTTTTGCGGTCGATAACGGCGCCTTTGAGCGAGGAACTGCCGCAGTTCAGGACGAGGATGAGTTGGTCGGACATGATGTTTCTCCTTGTAGTTTGTGGTTGTTTTTTTGGTGGGGTCGTCTGAAAAAGGATGGGCGTTGGGCGGGGTGTGTTTCAGACGGCCTTTTGGGCAAAGCGTATGCCGCATTTTCTGTCGTCATTCCCGCGCAGGCGGGAATCCATATTTGCTAACAAGCAAGCTCTGATAAAAATCAGGAAACAGAATATCGACTGTGGATTCCCGCCTGCGCGGGAATGACGGCGGTTAGGCTATTCGGCTTTATTGCAATCCTTTATCAAATGTCGTCTGAAACAGTGGACAGTGATGTCCGTCCTACATGATTTCAAAAACAATCATCGGGAACGCGCACCCGCCCTTCCATAATCACCCTTGCGCTGCGGCTCATGACGGCTTTTTTCACTGCCCAGATGCCGTCTGAACACTCTGCCGCCGCGCCGACGCGCAATGTGCCGGAAGGATGGCCGAAGCGCACTTCGTTGCGCGTTCCGCCGCCTGCGGCGAGGTTGACCAGCGTACCAGGTACGGCAGCAGCAGCAGCGATGGCGACCGAAGCGGTGCCCATCATGGCGTGGTGCAGTTTGCCCATGCTCAGGGCGCGTACCAGCAAATCGATGTCGGCGGCGTTCACGGTTTTGCCGCTGGAGGCGGTGTAATCGGCGGCGGGCGCGACGAAGGCGACTTTCGGCGTGTGCGCGCGGGCGGCGGCTTCGGACACGTCGTTAATCAAGCCCATTTTCAGCGCACCGTAAGCGCGGATTTTCTCGAATTTTTCCAGCGCGGCGGCATCGTTGTTGATGTCGTCCTGCAACTCTTTGCCCGTGTAGCCCAAGTCGGCGGCGTTCAGGAAAACGGTCGGAATGCCCGCGTTGATGAGCGTGGCTTTCAGACGACCTATGCTCGGAACGTCCAGCTCGTCCACCAGATTGCCGGTCGGAAACATACTGCCTTCGCCGTCGGCGGGGTCAAGGAATTCGATTTGCACTTCGGCGGCGGGAAAGGTAACGCCGTCCAGCTCAAAATCTCCTGTTTCCAAGACTGCGCCGTTTTGCATCGGAACATGGGCGATGATGGTTTTGCCGATGTTTTTCTGCCAGATTTTCACCGTGCAGATGCCGTCTGAAGGGATTTTGCCTTTATCGACCAAGCCCTGCTCGATGGCGAACGCGCCCACGGCGGCGGTGAGGTTGCCGCAGTTGCCGCTCCAATCGACGAAAGGCTTGTCGATGGAAACTTGCCCGAAAAGGTAATCCACGTCGTGGTCGGCGCGTTCAGACTTGTCCAAAATCACCGCCTTGCTGGTGGACGAGCTGGCGTTGCCCAAACCGTCTATCTGCTTGCCGTAGGGGTCGGGGCTGCCGAGGACGCGCAACAGGATTTTGTCGCGCGCGCTGCCCGCTTCCCGCGCCGCTTCGGGCAGGTCGGAACGTTTGAAAAACACGCCTTTTGATGTGCCGCCGCGGTAGTAAACGGCGGGGATTTTGATTTGCGGCATTTTGGGGTTCTCCTTATGTAGCGTGGGCTCTGCCCACGATTTTTACCGTGTCAATTCAGCCTTTCTTTCGTGGGCAAAGCCCACGCTGCGCCCACTTTCCAGAAGTACATTAGGCTACCACTCCGACCAAAGCCGTTTGATTCCGCAAAATGTCGGGGTTCACCCCAATCTACGGCTGCTGTGTTGTGATACGGCAGATTATTAAACTCCGTCATTCCCGCGTAGGCGGGAATCCAGACTTATCCGCACAGAAACTCATCGGATAAAAAGGTTTCCTCAATTCCACTTTCTGGATTCCCGCCTACGCGGGAATGACGATTTACAGTAGATGCCTGCCATATCGGGAATTACGAGAATGAGCAAAATGTTGGACCCGATTCACGCTATGTCTGCTTTTCAGACGACCTCTACGCCGCGTTTCCTTCCAAAAAGTCCTGTGCAAACCGTTGCAGCACGCCGCCGGCTTCGTACACCAGCACTTCTTCCGCGGTATCGAGGCGGCAGGTCACAGGGACTTCGACGGTCTCGCCGTTTTTGCGGTGGATGACGAGGGTCAGGTCGCCGCGCGGTTTGCGTTCGCCGACCACGTCGTAGGTTTCCGTGCCGTCCAGTTGCAGGGTGTGGCGATTGGTGCCGGATTTGAATTGCAGCGGCAAGACGCCCATGCCGATGAGGTTGGTGCGGTGGATGCGCTCGAAGCCTTCGGCGGCGATGGCTTCCACGCCCGCCAGCCGCACGCCTTTCGCCGCCCAGTCGCGGCTGGAGCCTTGGCCGTAGTCCGCGCCGGCGATGATGATGAGCGGCTGTTTGCGGTTCATATAGGTTTCGATGGCTTCCCACATACGCATGGTTTTGCCTTCGGGTTCGACGCGGGCGAGCGAGCCTTGGCGCACGCTGCCGTCTTCGTTTTTCACCATTTCGTTAAACAATTTCGGATTGGCGAAGGTGGCGCGTTGGGCGGTAAGGTGGTCGCCGCGGTGGGTGGCGTAGGAATTGAAGTCTTCTTCGGGCAAACCCATTTTCGCCAGATATTCGCCCGCCGCACTCGCCGCCAGAATCGCGTTGGACGGCGAAATGTGGTCGGTGGTGATGTTGTCGGGCAGAATCGCCAAGGGGCGCATTCCCGTCAGGCTGCGTTCGCCTGCCAGCGCGCCTTCCCAATAGGGCGGACGGCGGATGTAGGTGGACATCGGACGCCAGTCGTACAGCGGACTCGGGGCTTTTTGCGCCTTGCCAGTGTCGAACATCGGTACATACACGTCGCGGAATTGCTGCGGTTTCACATATTCGGCAACGACGGCATCGATTTCTTCGTCGGTCGGCCAAATGTCTTTCAGGCGGATTTCCCTGCCGTCGTCTGAAACGCCGAGTACGTCGTTTTCAATATCGAAACGGATGCTGCCCGCGACGGCGTATGCCACCACAAGCGGAGGCGAAGCGAGGAAAGCCTGTTTCGCATACGGGTGGATGCGGCCGTCGAAGTTGCGGTTGCCCGACAGTACGGCGGTGGCGTATAAATCGCGGTCTATGATTTCCTGCTGGATTTTCGGGTCGAGCGCGCCGCTCATGCCGTTGCAGGTGGTGCAGGCGAAGGCGACGATGCCGAAGCCGAGTTTTTCCATTTCGGGCAACAGGCCTGCTTCTTTCAAATAGATTTCCGCCACTTTCGAGCCGGGGGCGAACGAGGTTTTGACCCACGGTTTGCGTTTCAGCCCGAAGCGGTTGGCGTTGCGCGCCAAGAGTGCGGCGGCAACGACGTTGCGCGGGTTGGAAGTGTTGGTGCAACTGGTAATCGCGGCGATGATGACCGCGCCGTCGGGCATGAGGCCGTCTGAAGGCTCTTCGTAGGGCTTCGCCAGCCCTTTCGCTGCCAAATCGACGGTGGCAAAACGCGCGTGCGGGTTGCTCGGGCCTGCCATGTTGCGCGTTACGCTGCTCAAATCAAACTTCAACACGCGCGGATAAACGGCGGTTTTCAGGTCGTCCGCCCACAGCCCCGCGGTTTTGGCGTAGGTTTCCACCAATTTCACCTGCGCGTCGTCGCGTCCGGTCAGTTTCAAATAATCAATGGTTTGCGCATCGATGGCGAACATGGCGGCAGTCGCGCCGAACTCCGGCGTCATGTTGGAAATGGTCGCGCGGTCGCCGATGGACAGGCTTCTCGCGCCCTCGCCGAAAAATTCGACAAACGCCCCGACCACGCGCTCTTTGCGCAAAAATTCGGTCAGCGCCAACACAATATCCGTCGCCGTAATGCCCGCCTGCCGTTTGCCCGTCAGCTCCACGCCGACAATATCGGGCAGGCGCATCATGGACGCGCGCCCCAACATCACGGTTTCCGCTTCCAAACCGCCCACGCCCACGGAAATCACGCCCAGCGCGTCAACATGCGGCGTGTGCGAGTCCGTGCCGACGCAGGTATCGGGGAACGCCACGCCGTTTTTGACTTGGACGACGGGCGACATTTTTTCCAGATTGATTTGGTGCATGATGCCGTTGCCCGCCGGAATCACGTCCACATTTTCAAAGGCGGTTTTCGTCCAGTTGATAAAGTGGAAACGGTCTTCGTTGCGGCGGTCTTCGATTTCGCGGTTTTTGCGGAACGCATCGGGGTCGTAGCCGCCGCACTCCACCGCCAGCGAGTGATCGACGATAAGCTGCGTCTGCACCACCGGATTCACTTTGGCAGGATCGCCGCCCTTCTCTGCAATCGCATCGCGCAAGCCCGCCAAATCCACCAGCGCGGTCTGCCCCAAAATATCGTGGCACACCACCCGCGCGGGATACCACGGAAAATCGATTTCCTGCTTGCCTTCTATCAACTGGCCCAGCCAGCTTTGCAGCGTCGGCAAATCAACTTTGTCCGCGCGGTTGACCAAGTTCTCCGCCAAAATACGGCTCGTGTAAGGCAGCTTGTCGTAAGAGCCGGCTTGAATGTCCTCACACGCCGCACGCGCGTCGTAGTATTCCAAATCCGTACCGGGCAGCGGTTTGCGGTAACGTTGGTTGGCAGCCATGTTCAGTTCTCCTGTGGATCTATTTTTCTTGTGGTTTGGGGTTTCAGACGACGTTTTTGAAGGGGTCGTCTGAAATCTTGGGAAATAAAAACTATTCAACTCGCTTCAACAATGGTCTATACAATCCATTGATAGACACAATACCGGCAATAATCAGAATAGCGCCGACAAAGAAGCGTCCTTCCGGTATTTCATTCAAAAACATCCAAGCCAGTACGGCGGCAAATAATGGCTCGGCCAATTCAGTTACCTGCACCTTCGCGGCACTCAAATAATCCAATGCTTTAGTTGTACAATAAAATCCTAAAATCGTCGGCAATAAAGACAGTGCCAAGAGTGGCGGAATAAAAGACCATTGCCAATGTATATCCTCAATACCTTCCAATGAAGGGATAAACAAAAAAATACTTCCAAAAAACATCAAGATCCGTGTCAAATAAATACCGCCGTTTAAGCCGAATTTTTTAATCAAAACGGAAAAACAACCGTAACCCGAGCCTGCCAGTGCGGCATTCAGAATCAACCCTAAATTTCCTTCTCCAGTCCAAGAAATCACCGCGATCCCCGATACTGCCAAACCCACACCGACGACTGAAGAAATATAAATACGTTCGTCTAATAGTATGCTGTCCAATATCAAGGCAGATACAGCAGCCGATGCCATTAATACAACTACTACATTCGCAGCATTACCGTATTGATAAGCGGTGGTTTCAAAGAAAAACAAAGTGTAAATTCCGAAAAAAGCACAAATTGCTACTTTTAACAGCAACGGCAAGATTGCCTCTTTCTTTTTTGAAATATCCGCAATCTGTCTGGTAAAACCGGTACGGCAAAGCAAAATGCTGATAAACACAAAACCTGTCAAAGTTTTCAAAAATGCAATATGCTGAACAGACAAGCCCTGCTCCATTAATACCTTACTGAATATACCGATAGTTGCATTCAGAAGGGCTGCAGAAACTGCCAAAAATATTCCCATCAGTAAATCAGGCAGCTTCATATTTACTCCATAATACTTTCCACATAGTTACATTATTGTTTTTCGAAAAGAAAATCCCTCCAAAATCTTTATTTACCTCTTGATAATCAAACGCCTTTATTTCAGAAAGTTGCCGCGCTGCCTCCGCCATTCTCGCCGCGGCCTGTCCTCGCTTAGGCGGGGGCGGGAATGACGGCAGACGTTGCGGCTGGTTTTTCAGACGACCTTCTCTCTCTCGCATATTCCAACAGGCCGTCTGAAAAGCGGAACCGTAGGCGGATCTCAGTTTTCCGCGGGCAAAGCCCGCGCTACACGTCGTCTGAAATCCGATTGGCGCCTCCTACGGCTGTTGTCCGTCTCAGCGTTCCTCAATCTCCACAAACGCCAAGTCTTCAGGGCCGGTGTAGTTCGCGCTCGGACGGATGATTTTGCCGTCTTTGCGCTGTTCGAGGACGTGTGCCGCCCAGCCGGTGGAGCGCGAAATCACAAACAGCGGCGTGAACATGGCGGTCGGTACGCCGAGTTTTTGGTAGGACACGGCAGAGAACCAGTCCAAGTTCGGGAACATTTTTTTCTCTTCCCACATCACGCTCTCCAAGCGTTCAGCGATGTCGAACAGGCGCATGTCGCCCGCTTCCCGGCTCAAACCGCGCGCCACTTCTTTAATCACGACGTTGCGCGGGTCGGAAATGGTGTAAACCGGATGGCCGAACCCGATAACGATTTCTTTGCGGGCGATGCGTTCGCGGATGTCGGCTTCGGCTTCGTCGGCGTTGCGGTAGCGTTTTTGGATGTCGTAGGCGACTTCGTTCGCACCGCCGTGTTTCGGACCTTTAAGCGCGCCGATGGCGCCGGTGATGCAGGAATACATATCCGAACCCGTACCGGCAATCACGCGGGCGGTGAAAGTGGAGGCGTTGAACTCGTGTTCCGCATACAGAATCAGCGAAACGTGCATGGCCTTAACCTGCGATTCGGTCGGGCGTTTGCCGTGCAACAGGTGCAGGAAGTGGCCGCCGATGGTGTCTTCTTTGCTTTCGACGTCGATGCGTTTGCCGTTGTGCGAATATTGATACCAGTAGAGCAGGATGCTGCCGAGGCTGGCGATGAGTTTGTCCGCAATGTCGCGCGCTTCGCTTTCGGGGTGGCTTTCGCGTTCGGGATGAACACAGCCGAGCATGGACACGCCGGTACGCATGACGTCCATCGGATGCGTGTGAGCGGGCAGGCTTTCCAAAACCTTAATCACGCGGATAGGCAGGCCGCGCATGGATTTGAGCTTGGCTTTGTAGGCGGCGAGTTCGAATTTGTTGGGCAGGTGGCCGTGAATCAGCAGGTAGGCGACTTCTTCAAACTCGCATTTCTGCGCCAAATCGAGGATGTCGTAACCGCGGTAGCTCAAATCGTTGCCGGTGCGGCCGACGGTACACAGCGCGGTGTTGCCCGCAGCCACGCCGGAGAGGGCGACGGATTTTTTCGGTTTGAAGGTCGGGGTTTCGGGGGTTGCAGTCATGGTATTTCTCCTTTGTGTTTTTATGGGTTTTGGGGTTTCAGACGACCTATTCAAAGTTGAGGGCCGTCTGAAAACGGTTTTTTACTTCTGAAACAATTTATCCAGCTTCTGCTCGAAGTCGTGATAGTTCAAATGCTCGTAAAGCTCGGCGCGGGTCTGCATGGTATCGACCACCGCCGCCTGCGTGCCGTCGCGCATAATCGCCTCATAAACATTCAGCGCGGCCTTACTCGCGGCGCGGAACGACGAGAGCGGATACAGCACCAGCGACACGCCGTTGTCCGCCAGCTCGCGCTGCGTATAAAGCGGCGTCGCACCGAATTCGGTAATGTTCGCCAACACGGGCACTTTCACCGCGTCCGCAAATTGCCGGTACATCGCCAAATCTGTCATCGCTTCGGGGAAAATCATGTCCGCGCCCGCTTCCACGCAAGCCTGCGCCCGCTCGATGGCGGCATCCAAACCTTCCACCGCCAGCGCGTCCGTCCGCGCCATAATCACAAAATTCTCATCCACGCGCGCATCCACGGCGGCTTTAATGCGGTCAACCATTTCATCCTTAGAAACAATGGCCTTGTTCGGACGATGCCCGCAACGCTTCTGCGCCACTTGGTCTTCGATATGCACCGCTGCCACGCCCGCACGCTCGAAGTTGCGAATCGTGCGTGCGATATTGAACGCCCCGCCCCAACCGACATCAATGTCCACCAGCAAAGGCGTATCCACATTGTCCGTAATCCGCCGCGCATCAATCAGCACATCTTCCATCGTGGTGATGCCCAAATCCGGAATCCCGCACGAACAGGCCGCCACGCCGCCGCCCGACAGATACACCGCCTTAAACCCGCTCTGCGTCGCCAGCCGCGCAAAATAAGCGTTCACACAGCCGACCACGGCAAGGGGATTCGACTCCTTCACAGCTTGGCGGAAACGGGTGCCGGCAGAAAGTTGGCTCATGGTATTTCTCCTTTGTAGATTAGATTTTTTTCAGTATCGACTCAGCGGCCCGGTTTCCGCAAAACCTGAAACGAACCGTTCAAAAAGAAACAATGCTTGTAAAACCGTTTTCAGACGACCTTTCAAAACCCAAACCCATCAGGTCGTCTGAAAAATCAAAATCAATAAAAACAATCATTTAACAACTTCAATACAAACAATTCGGCTAAGGCGGAGGTATAAGAAATTTTTAATAATTTTTAAATTCGGAAAGGAAATACAGTTGGAAAGACAGAATTTTCAAAACCCAAACCGTCCGCAGAAATGCGGAAACCCCGATTCGGGCGAAGAGCCGTCAGACCGCCGCGACTGCCCAAAAGCAGACGACGACGGATGCGGCAGAGATAGAAGACAATCTATAACAAGACGGAGAAGTTTGGTACAGATTCATGATAGGGTTCCTTTGTAGTGCGATGTAGTTTTTATAAGTATGGACAAATTTAAAAAATAATTTTCAGGCTGTCAAACACTTTTTCTAAAATATTTTTAAAAAATTCAATCATTAATGAACAATACTTCAGAAACAAAACCCCAAACCCCCACCTCAAAACACCCTAAATCCTTATCTGATAAAGCCTACATCGCTATCAACCAATCAGAACGTTTTTAAACAATCCATCTCAAAACAAATATAATTAATTCATTTATCAGGAATTTTTATTCAAACAAGAAAATAGGCATCCCAATCGCCCAAACCGCCCTATTTTCCACCTACTCCCTTTTCAGACGACCAGAACTAAAATAACATCATGATTTACAATTAAAACTATAATATTTTAAAATGTAGTCATATGTAGTTTTAAATATAAACAGGTCGTCTGAAAATCGTAACCCTATGATTTCAGACGACCTTGCCCCAGCCGTAGCGTGGGCTCCGCCCACGAAAAAAACAACACTATTTATCGCCCGACTCGGAAACCAAGCCATCAATCCCGTGGGCAAAGCCCACGCTACAATCCGCGGCAGGTATTGCCGCGCCCTACCCGTCGCCCGTTGAATTTACTTATCAAGAAAATTTTTTGTATTTAAAGGGAAATTGTTTGCTTATCTCAGACTCACGTTCATCCACCATAAAAGTTAAAAAGGTCGTCTGAAACCCATAATTACATGGTTTCAGACGACCTTTTATCTTCCCCATCTGCTTTTCAGACGACCTCACAGCAAAAACATCGTTGCCAGCCCTAAGAAAATCAGAAAACCGCCGGAATCGGTGACCGCCGTAATCAGCACCGAGCTGCCCAACGCAGGGTCACGGCCGGATTTTTCCATGATGACGGGGATGAGTACGCCGACCGAAGCGGCGAGCAGGAGGTTCAGCGTCATTGCGGCGACCATCACCAAGCCGATGCCGATGCTGCCGTACAGCAGCCATGACACCACGCCCATGACCGTTCCCCAGATGATACCGTTGACTAAGGCGACGCCGACTTCTTTTTTCAACAACCGTCCCGCCTGCATCCCTGTCAACTGCCCCATCGCCATCGCGCGGACAATCATGGTGATGGTTTGGTTGCCGGAGTTGCCGCCGATGCCGGCAACGATGGGCATCAGCGCGGCGAGTGCGACGATTTTCTCGATACTGCCTTCAAACGCGCCGATAACGCGGCTGGCAAGAAAGGCGGTGCAGAGGTTGACGGCAAGCCACATCCAGCGGTTTTTCACTGAATCCCACACAGGCGCAAACAAATCTTCCTCTTCCTGCAAACCCGCCATATTCAACATGTCCGCTTCCGATTCTTCGCGGATAACGTCCACCATCTCGTCGATGGTAATCCTGCCGATGAGCTTTTTGTTTTCATCGACAACGGGCGCGGTAACCAAGTCATAACGTTCGAAGGCCTGCGCCGCTTCTTCCACATCGTCTTCGGGACGGAAGCGCACGACTTCGGTCGCCATCACGTCCGCCACCAAGTCTTCGGGATCGGCGACCAAAAGTTTGCGGATGGGCAACACGCCTTGCAGGATGTCGTTCTCATCGACCACGAAAATCTTGTCGGTATGATCGGGCAGGCTCTCGAAGCGGCGCAGGTAACGCAGCACCACTTCACAAGTAACGTCGGCGCGGATGCTGACCAACTCGAAGTCCATAATCGCACCGACTTGATTGTCTTCATACGACATCGCCGCCTTGACTTGGGCGCGCTCTTCCTCGTCGCGCGTCTGCAAGGCTTCATAGACCACTTGGTGCGGCAAATCGCCCGCCAGCTCCGCCAGCTCGTCTGCGTCCAAGTCATCGACTGCCGCCAACAGCTCGTCTTTGTCCATCGACTCGATCAGCGTTTCGCGCACCGCGTCGGAGACTTCCAGCAACACTTCGCCGTCGTCTTCAGGCGTGACCAACAGCCAGATAATATTACGCTCGCGCGGCGGCAACGATTCCAACACCGCCGCCACGTCGGCAGGGTGCAGCTCGTTCAAAAGGACGGTCAGCTCGGTAAATTTGTCGCGCAACGCCTCGTCCTCAATCGGCACGCCTTCCTCAATCTCCGGGAAGGCGGGCGAGAGGATTTCGCACAGCGCGTGGATACGGTCGAAATCGGCGGAAACGCGCTCTACGTCGCTTTCGATACCGTCGTTTTCAAGGTTCGGAGGGGTTTGTTCGATGCTCATAAATGCTCCGCCCGCCGGATGCGGGAGGGCATTTCGGCGGGATGGTTATCGTGTATTTCGGGATAAACCGGAAGGGAAGTTCAGTAAAAACGAACTGGGAAGGTCCATAATAAAAGCCTGCTGATTCAGGCGTCGTGTTGGAAACGGAGCGTATTTTACCGCGTTTCGAGGCGGTTTACTATTTTTAACTGAAAAGGTCGTCTGAAATGTATAAATTTCAGACGACCTTTCAACACCTTATTAAGGTAAAACACCTAATTTCTCAAGAATTTCAACTTTTTTAAGATCTAACGCACTTAGTTTCTCGATCAGTTTATTATATTTCTCTTCCGACTCTATTATTTCTTTGGGAAACTCGTTGGTTAATTGGCTAAATAACAATTTCCCGTCATCATCAAAATATTCTTCCTCTCCACCAAAAACGGATCCATGAACTTGAATCATTTTCTTACCATTAGGATAAAAAAACGTAGTGAGTACATTTTCCTCTTTAAGATCGGTTTCAATCGTCATGACCAGTGTGCCATCCACATAATTGCCATAGACAACTTCATTGCGCGCAACATCTGTTTGTTTGAAACTGGATACCTTCCCATCCTCTGAGTAGAAAGTTAAGATACCGTTCTCAACTGCTGAAGAATCAGAGTTTTTCTCATTTTTAACCGAGACCACAGCCGGGTCGATTTGTTTAGTTCCACTATCCTGATAAAAATCCTGAATCACTAAGTTTCCATCAGCGGTCTTACCCAAAATCTCGCGATAAAAACCTCCTTTAGCAGGACGTTTTACCAGTTTGAATTTGGGCGTAAAGTAATAGACTTTCTTCTCTTGTAACGGAACATCAATTAGTTTGGATGTTTTAGCGACGGAATATTTTTCCCAATCTTGCGCACTGACAGGAATAGGAAGCGCAGTTTTGCCTGTTTTGTATACGCTAGTTTGATGATGCGATGCAAAACTTACCTCTGAATTATCCTTAATTGCCGAGCAGGCACTCAATGCGCCTGCAACAAATAAAACAATCAATAATTTTTTCATAAAATTCCTTTTAAAAAAACATCATCTGAATACTGGCAGCGTGAATAACTATAAAAGATGGAAGGCTATCTAAAAATTTTTCTAAGCAATTTTACCATAAATAATGTTATTTCCATATTTTGTATTGTCTATTTTGCAAAAGTCTCAGCTTTCCAGAAAACACTTCTATGATCCAATCCCAATGGATCAATCCATAAAGTCGGGTTGACAACATAGGCATACAAATTTCCCCCGCCTTTCAACCAAATCGGATCTTGACTTACAAACCGCCCGATTTCAGGGTCGTAATAGCGGAAACGGTTGTAGTGCAGCCCGCTTTCTTCGTCGTAATACTGACCTTGGAAACGGAACGGGATGTTGACTTTGGGGTCGTCTGAAACGGTTTCTTGGCGGATTCTGCCCCATGCTTCGTATTCGACCTTCCATACGGCTTCGCCTTTTGCATTGTGCGCGGTAATCGGCGTACCGAGATGATCGAGTTGGTAATAAACCAATTCGGGCCGCACTTCGGACTGCTCTTGGGGTTCGGGCGGGATTTTCAGCAGCGGATCGGTTTCGGGGTCGTAGCTGTACGGCTCAGTAATTGCTCGAATGTCTTTACTTCATGGCTATCCAATATTTTTAACTGAAAAGGCCGTCAGAAAAGAAGGCAAGCTTTTCAGACGACCTTTTCAAACCCAATCATACACATGAATTAAGATTTCAAACGGGGTACAGTTTTCTCATCATTTATTCATTAGAAAAAACGATCATTTTCCCTTCAGGATAGTCTCCTTTCCAGCCGCAAGGGAAACCGTTATGCTGGAAAACATACAAAATATCTTTCCAAATCTCCGGCATATAATTATTGGCGTAACAATTCAATAAAATTTCCATATTATGAAGCATTGTTTCTTCGACCAGATTTGCTCCACTTCCTTCGTTTGTAAGTTTTTCATCTGCCCCATGAAAATTCTTATCTAGAGCCCCCAGACAATTGGTCTTAATTAATTTACTACCAACCAAGTAGTGCCAATCGAAATCCTCCAAACCCGAGAATTGCTGAGTATCTATAATCTCCTGCCACTCACCCCATTCATCACTTAACAGATATCTGGCTTCTTCCGGAGAAGTGGTAACGATAAATTTTTCACGATCTCCATCATAAGGACGGGAAAAGAAACTGTCTGATGACAAAAAATCAACCACGGGCTGCGCTGATTCAAGTATTTGATTCCAAGTCTTTTTCATTGTTATTTACCTCTTACATGTTTACGAATAACGGCTTTCCAATCTAAAGGCCGTCTGAAAAGGTTTTTTGGCTTTTCAGACGACCTTTTCAAACCCACCCATACACATGAATTAAGATTTCAAACGGGGTACAGTTTTCTCATCATTTATTCATTAGAAAAAACGATCATTTTTCCTTCCGGATAATCTCCTTTCCAGCCACACGGAAGGCCGTTATGCTGGTAAACATATAAGATATCTTTCCAAATTTCCGGTATATAGTTATTGGCGTAACAATTCAATAAAATACTCATATTATCAGGCATTGTTTCCTCTAGTAAGTTTGCTCCCCCCTCTATTGTGAGCTTTTTATCTACCCCATGAAAATTCTTATCTAGAGCGCCCAGGCAATTGTTCTCAATTAATTTATTATCAATTAAGTAGTGCCAATCGAAATCCTCCAAACCCGAGAATTGCTGAGTATCTATAATTTCCTCCCACTCATCCCATTTTTTGCCTAACAGATATCTGGCTTCCTCTGGAGAGGCGGTAACGATAAATTTTTCACGATCTCCGTCATAAGGACGGGAAAAGAAACTGTCTGATGACAAAAAATCAACTACGGGTTGTGCTGATTCAAGTATTTGATTCCAAGTCTTTTTCATTGCTATTACAGTCTTTAGTAGTTTTGTCTTCACACAATATACACCATACCGCTCCAGAAGAGCTTTCAACTTGTAAGATAAAGCTTTGATAAAGCACAACTACATGTGTCTCATATATGCCCTACAAATGAATTTGTTTTTTATACTGAACTCAACTTACCTATTTGAATTATCCCAAACAGTAAACCCTCTATGCCCACCAGTAATTATTACTTTACTATCCAGACAATAAAGTAAAATATCCTCATTGTCCATAAAATATACCGCATTTAAAATTTCTTTTAAAAATTCTTTTTGAAAACAGAAAGCTATTTTCGAACTTTGGAAAAGTATAAAAATCTCATTTTCACCAATCTCTGCTTTAAGGTCAGAAAAAAAACATTCTTTTTCAAATTCTGAGTAATCTAAATAACAGTATTTTATGGTTAAATCATGATCAAAATCTACAATCCTATCTTCTGTTTTAGAAATATATGTTTCCCAGAATATTTTAGTTGGATTTTCATCAAAAAACTGTATTTTTTCTAATATTTCTTCACTTATACCGGATGCCTTAAGTTCTACATATGAAGGGTAAAGCCCTTCCTTGGATAATTTATATAATATATCTTTTTTCATTTACTCTCCCTTTCTTAAAGCTGGAATAGAACCATTTCCATTAAAGAAAATATGACCGACACCACAGTTACCTTGAGCTTTGGCTTTTTGACTATAATCTTTCCATTTTAAATGTTCAGTATTATTGTGCGGAGCACCCCTAGTAGTACTTTCAGATGGATGTACCTCATAGCCTTTTACATATTTAGCTTTGGTATATCTAGGCATTTTTATAATATTTCCTCTTCCTTGAGCTAACAATAATTTAGCATCCTCTAGATTTTCTACACGAAAATTTGTATTACCCCCAACCTTTATTGAGTTAACAGCTTGTGTCCATTGAAGTGTCCCCTGCTTTATTAGAGGCAAAGATTTAGCATCAGGCTTTCTTAAGCCTGACAGGCTACATGCAATACCCGTAGTTTCATTCTTTACTTGCCTGCGTGGGCTTAACCCCAACGGATCAGTCCACCCAACCGGATTCGGCACATACTCAAACAGATTCACCCCACCCCATAATCCAATCGGATCCTGACTTACAAAGCGCCCGATTTCAGGGTCGTAATAGCGGAAACGGTTGTAGTGCAGCCCGCTTTCTTGGTCGTAATACTGACCCTTGGAAGCAGTTTATTACCGTTGTCAGCGATAGAACTAACTATATTAGGCAATTAGATAGATACTTCTTTCCTACTTTCAATCAATTTTTTCCATTGATATAAAAGGGACAAAAAGTATTCAAAGTCATAAATAGTTACATCCATTTCAGTAAATTCGTTAAAAATATTTATCTTATCTTTTGTTATGGAAATTGTGTGGGCATTGCCTGCTCCCTGCCAGTTTTCTATTTCATCATTTTTAATTTGATTAATGACATCAATAAATAAATTGACATTGTAATCAATACCTTGAATATCTCTTTCAAAAAAGTCTCCGATAACTTGTTCATCAGGATTAGCAGTATTTTTTACACAACAATAATTATCTTTATCTAAAAAGAACTCCATGTTTTAACTCCTTTTATCAATATTTTGGATATGCAGTATTGATATCATATCCCCTTTGATTGATGTACCTTTCAAGTATGACAAAATTAAAAGTAAACTCTAATTTAGATATATGTTTGTATTCGCCCTATATACGAGTCAATAAGCCATGCAAACTATATTTCTTAGAATCAGGCTGTTAATGACCTTTATTAATACATTGAATTTTGATTCAAGCTACGGCTAACTAAGCAAATATAAATCCTTTATCAAACCCATGTTCATGTAACTCAAATATTAATTCATTAGAAAAAAATAAATCCGTTGAACATGCTGGGTTGTTATGCCTACCAATACCTATAACTTTCAGTGAATCGTCATTTAATTTCATATTATCTGATGATAAAAACGAAGTATTCTCATCGATATAAATTCTTTCTGATTCTTCTTCATCAATTATATTTTCAGTATGCAACGAATTAATTAGAAAATATTTATCCGACAGAATAGTATCTTTACATACCAACTCAATTGGAATTATCTGAATTTCTTGGTTATATTTATTTATTAAAAAATCAGCTAACTTTTTATCTACTAAAATGGTTGTTGCATTAGTCAGTAGTATATGATGGTTTTTTAATTTCGTACTTTTTGCTTCTATTTCAAATCTAGGTATAAAATCTAAACTTAATCTTGTTGAGTCACAAAATCCGAAATAACTAAATTTATCTTGATCTAAATAAAAAGCTGAAAATTTCCCAGATTGATTTAATTCATATATAAGCTTTGCCATTTCTTTCTTCCTTAATCATTTAATCATAATTGCCCTGGCAGTGATTTAGCCCATCTCCTTCTATTCTTATTATGCTTTCTTTCTCCTGATGTCGGTTTAATTCGCTCTGCATTCATTATTCTGAAAAGCAAATAACGTGGAGCTCAAGCCAGCATAACCATCAAATTATTTAATATTCGACTCGTTGGCATAGAATACCATTTTAGCTTTGCTCATCGTTCCGCCCATCTTAATTCAAAAATCCGGATTTTCCTTACGGTATGCTTCATTATCTTTTTTCAAAGTTTCATGAAGCTGATGCATAGGATTTTCCGGCCTCTGCCTACCGTAACTTGAAATTAATACACGCACTGAATAATCCGGCAAAATGTGAAACTGCAATAATCCGTTGTCTTCATCGGTAAATTTATCTACCTTAGCGTTAACGTTACGCTCTTCAAATTCATTTGTATCCGTGCTTATCGTCAAGGTCAGTGGCAGTGTCATTCCCTCATGCCAGCGGGGGATGGAAACGCAACATTGTCCTCCCCCTTCCTCTGAATAAGGCCCTATATCGTTTAAAGTCCATGTCTCTCCAGCCTTGTGATAAGTTATCATTACACCTTGGTCAGAATAGTTGCTTAGCATAAATGCAAACGAGCGTTCCTTATCGGTATCCACAAAAAAATCATCCTTTTGATTGAAGATTTCTTTTACCGAAGAGGCATAGATCGATAAAACCGGAAGAGCGGCGACTAAAACTACCAAGCCTAAAAACCTAAATAATTTTTTCATTTTTTTCCTTTTTGCCCGCAGCAATGCTCAGTGCGGCGCATTTTTAAATGACAACGTGGTTCGTATAGTAGCTTGAACGATGTAATGGGTAAAGCGAATGGGATAACCGGCTGATGGGTCGTCTGAATGGTTGCAGACCCATTGGATTTGCTTTTTTCAGACGAGCTTTTGATGTGCGCCCCTCCTGACGTTATTGATTTAAAAGAAAGGTCGTCTGAAACCTTAGATTTCAGACGACCTTTCTGCATTAAACCTTCGATGTTTAGAAAATCAGCTATTTTTTAAAGTCCGACAGTTTTCTGCTGTGTTTATTTGGGGTTCTTCTCGATAAGGGCGACGAGTTGGTCGATATAGCCTTGAACGAAGCTGCGTGCGGATTCGATGAGTTTGCCGTTGTCGTCAAACAAGGTGGGGGAGTTGCCGAGGAAGACTTCGGGCTGTCCGGTCAGCGGCATATTGAAGTAGGACAAGGCAAGGCGCAGGTTTTTTTGCGAACTGTAACCGCCCATTTTACCGACGGAATGGCTGATGATGCCTGCGGGCGTGTTTTTCCATGCGACGTCGGCGTTGGGTTTGGAGCCGATGTCTATTGCGTTTTTCAGGCAGGCGGGGACGGTGCGGTTGTTTTCGGGGGTAACGAACAATACGCCGTCGGAAGCTTTGATGGTTTCGCGGAAGGCGGTGTAGCTTTCGGGCGTAGGGAAGTCGGTTTCGGCGGGGTCGTCGTAGTCGAAATTGTAGAGCGGCAAATGACCGATTTCGACGATTTGGGCATCGTAGCCTTCGGGGAACATGGGGATGACGTTTTGTGCCACTTTGCGGGCGAACGAGCCTTTACGCAGGCTGCCTACTAAAATGCTGACTTTTTTTGCCATGAATTTTCTCCTGATGATGTAAAAATAATAACGATTCTTGAATTCATTTTAAAGCCGCCGGTTGATTGTCGTCAATCCTGTTGGGAACAAATTGACCATTCTGCGCAAGGTGGATTTGATTTGGAGAATTGGTTTAATGCGGCTTGCCTGCCCTGCTCAAGTTTCGAGACGGTCATTTTTTAAAGTGCTGAAACATCATTGAGGTCGTCTGAAAACCCTATCGGGCATGAATCAAGACGACAATGCTATAATCCATCCTAAAATTTTTATCTTGAAGAACACGCCATGCAAGCCGATTTCAGACGACCTGTCCTTGCCATCGACACCAGCACTTCCTACCTGTCCCTCGCATTGCAAACCGATGGCCAGATTGTTTCGTTTCATGAAGATGTCGGCACGAAACAATCCGATTTGATTCTGCCGCAGATTCGTGTTTTGTTTGAACAAGCGGGTATTACGGCGGCAGATTTGGGCGTGATTGTCTATGCACAAGGTCCCGGCGCGTTTACCGGTTTGCGTATCGGAACAGGTGTGGCGCAAGGTTTGGCGACGCCGTTTGATACGCCCCTTATCGGCATCCCCTGTCTGGATGCGGCGGCGTATCTGCTGCCCGAACAAAGCTGCGTACTGGCAGCGACCGACGCGCGTATGGGCGAGGTGTTTTACGCATGGTTCGACACGGGCGCGCACCGGCGGCTCGGCGATTATCAGGTCGGCAAAGCGGCTGAAATTGTCGAACCCGAAAGCCGTGCGTTTACCGGCGGCATAGGCAACGCGTTTGCGCTGACCGATGCGCCGCCCTTTGCCGGCACGCCGCAAATGCCTGCCGCTTCCGACTATCTCAAGCTGGCACTCAGCGGGCGTTATCCCGCGTCCGATGCCGCGCACGCCGAATTGCTTTATGTCCGCAACAAAGTCGCCCTGACCGCCAAAGAGCAGGCAGAACGGAAAGCGCAGGCATGAATATCCGCCCCGCTTTTTCAGACGACTGCCCTGCCCTTGCCGCGATTGATACGGTCAGCAACCCTTCGCCCTGGTCTGTGAAACAATTTGCCTCCGCGCTAGCACAGAGTACGGATAAACTGTGGGTCTGCGAGACCGACGGCATCATCGGCGGCTTTATCGTGTGGCAGGATATATTGGACGAATCCGAGCTTCATTTGATTGCCACCGCCCCCGAATACCGCCGCCAAGGCATTGCCGCCGCTCTTTTGGAACATTGGTTCCGCCACGCCCAAACCGCCGGTATCACGCGCCTGCTGTTGGAAGTCCGCGCCGGCAATGCCGCTGCCCAATCGCTGTATCTCAAATACGGCTTTACCGAGGTCGGCATCCGCAAACATTACTATTCCCTGCCCGAAGGCGGGCATGAAGACGCCGTATTAATGGAAAAACCATGTTAAGCAGCCGCTATCTCCACTTGCATCAGGCATTAGGCTTAGGCCCGATGTGGCTGAACCGTCACGCCAAAGTCATCCCGCCGGCAGGCGATGCGCCCGTTACGCAGCCGCAAAAACCTGCTGCCGCCCAAGTTGCCGAAGCCGTCCGCACGATTTCCGCATCGGCACATCATGCCCGCATGGCGGCGATGGCGGCGGTTCAACACGAAAAAACTGCCTCTGCAACAACGCCCCCCATCCCGCCGTCTGCCGCGCCGGTTGACGCACCTTCCCCATCCGCGCGGACACATTCCGCACCCGAAAACACCGGCAAAGCTTCCGCCGCAACCGTTTCAGACGACCTCCCGCGCCTGCAAACCGAAGCGCGTCCGTCCGAAGTCATCATCATCAGTATCTGTCCCGCAACCGAAGACAGCCTGCACGGACAGCTCTTTCACGGCGCGGTCGGCGTCCTGCTCGACAATATGCTTGCCGCCATCCGCCTGACGCCCCAACAAGCCTACAAAACCAGTTGGGTCAAAGCAGCGCCCGTTTTCAGCCCGCACCCTACTGACGAACAAATCCAAGCCGAGCTGCCCCAGCTTGCCCGAGAGCTTGCCGATACGCAGGCGAAAGCCGTGTTATTGGTGGGGCAAATATTTGAAAAACCCGAACTTGCCCCATTGATAGACACGCTCTGCGGCAACACCCCCCGCTTCATCCTTCCCCACCCTGCCCGCCTGCTGCGCCAACCGCAGCTCAAAGCAAAAGCCTGGCAGGTTTTGAAACAAGTGCGGCAGATACTGAATTAAGGCACGCCGACAGCATCCCAAACAAACGCCGCACCTCATCCACCCCCTTCCCTATCCATCATGTACCTCACCCAAGAAAAACCCTACCGCCCGCTGCTGATTGCCCTGATTTTCCTGACCCTGCCCCTGGCATTGCTGCTGCACGAAATCATCACAGTCGGGCTGTTCCGCCATTCCGGACTGCTGCTGACCTTCCAAAACGGGCAGTTGCAGCAAGTAGCGGGCTGGGATGACGCCATCGTTTGGTTTATCTGCGGCGTATTCGGCTTTTTCAACCTGATTATCGCGGGCGGACTGACCAAACTCGCCTACAAAAAAATGATGCGCCGCCATTTCCGCTACGCCCTGTTTTTAAGCGGGGCGGCAGCGTGTGCGGCGGCTTTGGTCGTGATTATCTTGGAATCTTTGCTGGGCAGCGCGGCATTGGGTGGCATGCGGCAAGGCGGGATATTTCTTTACGCATTGAGCGTCTGGATATTGGCGATACTGACGCTGCCGCGCCAACTGACCCGCGCGCCGGAACAGCCCATCATCTTCCACAAAATGAAAAGATAAGCCTGGCAGCAGGAGTCAAAGCAACGTCTTCCTTCATATCCTCCGGCAAGAAACCATAAACAAGGGGTCGTCTGAAACTTTTCAGACGACCCCTTTACCCAAATTCATTAGTCCTTAGCGTTTGAATTCAAGTAGGATTTTTTAACGTTTGCATCAATCCGCAAGCAGGCAGGCATCGGATTTTCTGCTATGATTTTCCTATCTTGCCCCAAGGTCGTCTGAAAGAAAGCGCACGATGAAACCTAAACTAATTATCTTCGACTGGGACGGAACGCTGGCAGACACGACGCGCCCGATTATCCGCACCTTCCAACAAAGTTTTGCCGACTGCGGCATGCCCGTTCCCGATGACGATGCCGTCCGCGCCCTCATCGGTTACAGCCTGCCGGAAATCATCCGCCGCCTCGCCCCGCATGCCGGCGAACACATGCGCGAAGAATTGACGGAAACTTACGCCGCACACTATCTCAACCCCAACAACCAAAACATGACGCTCTTCCCCGAAGCCCTACCCTGCCTGCACACCCTGCAAAACCAAGGCTACTGGCTCGCCGTCGCCACGGGCAAAGGCAGGATAGGACTCGACCGCTCCATCGCGCAAACCGGTACGGCCGATTTTTGGATGGCGACAACCTGCGCCAGCGAACAAGCCTCCAAACCCGCACCCGACATGGTTTTCAAACTATGCGACGAACTGGGGCTGACGCCGCAGGAAACTTTGGTTGTCGGCGATACGACCCACGACTTGGAAATGGCCGCCAACGCCAAAGCCCCCGCCGTCGCCCTCACCACAGGCGCACACTCCGCCGCCATGTTGAACACCGCCCCGCATCTTGCCATATTCGACAGCCTCTCCGATCTGCCTGATTTCTTGGAAACGTTTGATTGGACGGGCAAGGTTTAACGCAAAGCACAAACCCTTTAACGTTGCAGACAACCAAACCGTAGCGTGGGCTTCGCCCGCGAAAAACTCGGTTTATGATCCGATTTAGAAACCGATTGGCAGATCCCGTGGGCAAAGCCCACGCTACACTTTTCCCGAAGCATTGCGGCGTGCTGCCGACTATCGGACGAAGCAAACCTGTTCGGAGAAATCCTCCGCGTTGAATGAGCAAATCGCTTCCCTATCCCAATTAACGTTGATCTACCACCGTAGCGTGGGCTTTGCCCACGAAAAACTCGGTTTATGGTCTGATTCATAACCCGATTGGCAAATATCGCGGGCAAAGCCCACGCTACGCTTTTCTCGAAGTATCACGGCGTGCTGCCGACCATCGGACGAAGCAAGCCTGCTCGGAGAAATCCTCCGCGTTGAATGAATCAATCGCTTCTCCATCCCAAACCCTCCTCCCGATAAAAAAGGTCGTCTGAAAACCTGTTTGCCAAGTTTTCAGACGACGTTTTTTATTTCACTAAAACCAACCGCTTCTCCCTATCTCAACAATTCATCCGTTATCCGTTGCAAAAACTCGATGCGTTCGGGTTTGGCTTCGCCTGTTTCGGCGGCGACTTTGACGGCGCAGCCGGGTTCGGCGCGGTGGGTGCAGTTGTGGAAGCGGCATTGCCCGACAAGATGGTTCAGGTCGGGGAAGTATTGCAGCAGGTCGGCGGCTTCTAGGTGGTGCAGCCCGAATTCTTGCAAACCCGGGGAGTCGATTAATTGGGTTGCTTCGTTTAAATCGTAAAGCTGGGCGTGGGTGGTGGTGTGTTTGCCGGAGTCGAGCGCGGTGGATATGTCGCCGGTGCGGGCGGTTTGGTTGCCCAAGAGGGCGTTGGTCAGGGTGGATTTGCCCATGCCGCTTTGTCCGAGCAGGATGTTGGTATGCCCTTGCAGGACGGGGCGCAAGATGTCGGCGTTTTCCAGCGCGCGGGTTTCGATGACGGGATAACCGAGCGTTTCGTAAAATTTGAGTTTTTCGCGCCAGAAGGCGGTTTCGGGCAGGTCGGCTTTGTTCAGGATGATGACGGCTTGGATGCCCGCGGCTTCGGCGGCAAGGAGGGCGCGTTGCAGCAGGGCTTCGCTGGGCGAGGGAACGGCGGCGGTAACGATAAGGAGCTGGCTGACGTTGGCGGCGATGAGCTTGGTTTTCCAAGCGTCTTGGCGGTAGAGCAGGCTTTCGCGCGGCAGGTAGTCTTCGATGACGGCTTGTTCGGCGTTGACGGTTTGGATATGCACGCGGTCGCCGCAGGCGAAGTCCACCCGCTTTTTGCGCGTGCTGGCTTCGTAGGTTTTGCCGTCGGGCGTGCGCACGATGTAGCGGCGGCCGTAGCTGGTGATGATTTGGGCGGTATCGGTCATGAACGGTTGGGTCGGGTGGGGTGGATAAAGGGAATGTTCGCAGCGGCGTGGCTGCCTTGCGGCGAAAAGGTATTGTACCGAAATAGGCAGGGGTCGTCTGAAACGATTCTATAGTGGCTTAACTTTAAACCAGTACGGCGTTGCCTCGCCTTGTCCTGATTTAAATTTAATCCACTACATATCGGGTTAACTGGAAACCGATACGGCGTTGCCGCTTGTCTTGATTTCAGCTCAACCCGCGAGGTTCGGAAGGTTTTCAGACGACCTCGCAGCCCGTCACAATCCAAGCGACCACGCGTTGACGCCTTCGGAAAAATCTTCCAAGCGGTTTTCGTAGTGCGCGAAGATTTCTTCGATGATTTCGTCTTCACCATCAATCAGTCGGATTAAATCCATATCGGCTTCCGCAATCAGCCCGCGCCCGAGCAACTCTTTGCGTATCCAGTCCAACAAGCCCGACCAGAAATCCTTGCCCACTAAGATAATCGGACGGTCGGGCGTTTTGCCTGTCTGCACCAGCGTCAGGCTTTCAAACAGTTCGTCCAGCGTGCCGAAGCCGCCGGGCATGACGACATACGCGACCGCATGTTTCACAAACATCACTTTGCGCGGGAAGAAATGTTGGAACTTGATGGACAAATCCTGATACGGATTGGCTTTTTGCTCGTGCGGCAATACGATATTTAGCCCGACCGCAGGGCTTGCGCCCGCAAACGCGCCCTTGTTCGCTGCTTCCATAATCCCCGGCCCGCCGCCCGAAATGACGGAAAAACCGGCATCCGAGAGCTTGCGCGCCAGACGCAGCGTAAATTCGTAGTCGGGATGGTTTTCCGGCGTGCGCGCGCTGCCGTAAATGCTGACCGCAGGCTGAATTGCCCGCAGCTCCTCGCCCGCCTCGACAAATTCCGAAATAATCTTCAAAACATGATACGACTCCCGCGCCTGAATCTCGCGGCGCGCCTCATCGGTCAGCATAGGCTTGGGCAGTTTTTTGAGCAGGCTCACGGTTTTTCCTTCATCTTGTTAAACCCCCACATTGTAACCGACAGAACCCGAGGTCGTCTGAAAACGCAAACATGAACGGCAGCAAGTGTTCCTTATTTGAACGAATTATGCGTTTCTGCCTCAAGATTGCCGTTGCAGCCGCGACCGCTTGCGTTACAATCCCCCATTTCCGCCCACATCCCGCCATGCTCGACATCCTCTACCGCGACAGCCGCACCATCGCCGTCAACAAACCCGCCGGAATGCTCGTCCACCGAAGCTGGCTCGACCGCCACGAAACACAGTTCGTCATGCAGACCCTGCGCGACCAAATCGGACAACACGTCTATCCCGCCCACCGCCTCGACCGCCCCACATCCGGCGTCCTCCTGTTTGCCCTCGACCCCGAAGCCGCCCGCCTGCTGACGCAACAGTTCGAACAAAAAACCACACGCAAAACCTACTGGGCAATCGTGCGCGGATATTTGCCCGACGACGGACTCATCGACTACCCCCTCAAATATCAGCCCGACAAAATCGCCGAATCCCAAACCGAAGCCACCCTCCAAGAAGCCCAAACCCGATACCGCTGCCTTGCGCGCACCGAATTGCCCTTCCAATCCGCCGCCCGCTACCCGACCTCGCGCTACTCGTGGGCAGAACTCATCCCGCACACAGGCCGTAAACACCAACTCCGCCGCCACATGAAACACATCTTCCACCCCATCGTCGGCGACACCAACTACGGCGACCTGCGCCAAAACCACGCCACCGCCGCCCACCTCGGCACCACCCGCCTCATGCTCCACGCCCGCAGCCTGTCGTTCCAAAGCATCGAAAACGGCGAAACCCTGACCGTCTGCGCCGATACCGACGAGAGCTGGCGAATTTGGCTGGATGCGTTTGAAGCGTAAGTGAAAAGTCGCGTCAACAGGCGATTTGGTTATACTGCAAAGCCGGACACGGGTTTCAGACGACCTTTATTCATCAAAACACGCTTGAGATAACCGAACCCCGTAGCGTGGGCTTTGCCTGCGGGATTTGCCGTCCATCAGTCTGAATCGGGTATTTGTGCTGACATCTGCTTCGCGGGTAGAACCCGCGCTACGGTTTGTTGTGCCGATACCGACGAGAGCTAGTGGATTTGGCTGGATACGTTTGAGGCGTAAGCGCAAAGTCGTGCCAAAAGGCAGGCTGGTGATGCTGCAAAGCCGAACGCGGTTTTCAGACGACCTTTATTCATCAAAACTCACTTGAGATAACCGAACCCCGTAGCGTGGGCTTTGCCCGCGAGCTTTGCCGTCTGTCAGTCTGATTCGGGTATTTGTGTTGACATCTGCTTCGCGGGTAGAACCCACGCTACGGTTTGCTGTGCCGATACCGACGAGAACTAGTGGATTTGGCTGGATACGTTTGAGGCGTAAGCGGAAGGTAGTGCCAACAAGGCGGGCTGGTGATTCTACAAAGCCGGACACGGCTTTCAGACGACCCATCCCTGCCACCCCATTCCGTTCAACCCACATTCATGCCGAATAATCCTACTTTGCGGTAAAGGTCGTCTGAAAACGCTACACTCTTTCAGACGACGTTTGTCATACCAACATAAGGACATTCCATGAGCGACATCACAAAGCAACTCGCTGCCATCCGCTATACCGTCGACCGCACCAAACGCTACAACGAACATGGCTTTACCCTGTTGAAATTGGGCATACGCGGCGTGGTCTATTTCAATACCCGCGAGGATGTCGCCGATGCCTTAACCGGTTTGATGGATTTCTATTACGAATGGTCGAAAAACAAGCTGACAATAGCCAGCCATGAGATAGGAACAGGTACACGGAACAGAAGCGGTCGGATGCGCGAGATCAAGTTGAGTGAAAAGTCGTATCTTAAAGAACGGGATAAAGTGTACCGTTGGCTGGATGAAAGAACCGAAAATGCTTCCGAGGTTGATTGGGGAATGCAAAGCGAGCATGCAGATACCAGTGCATCCTATTATTTCAGTATCTACTCTATTGCCGCAGGTTTGGTTAATGAAGCCCATATGCCGTTAGGCACTCTGCTTTTTAATCTGCCACTGGAAATTTTGTCTTCCCCCCAAGATTTAGCAAAACTGGATGAATTTGTCGACAAGATTGCAGAGAAGCTGGATGTTTTCCACGGTTATATCGGACTGGCAGCAATTCCACCGCATAATTATTACGACGGTGCGCCGTATGAATACGGGGTTTGCCGCGAAAATTTGGGGCTGATTCCGGTCACGACCGATTATCTGTCAACGTTTTATAGATACAACATACGCAGTATCAGTTGGTACACACTGGTCGGTAGGGAACTTTACCGACAGCTTCCGGCAGGCAGGATAGAGTCTGTTTTGGCAAATCATCCCGATATTACTCTGCGCGACTTTGCCGGTATCAAGGTTTTTAAAATCGGCAGCTTGCCCGAAACAGGGGATATCCGCGAAGATTTACCCTTGGACTACATTGCGCTAAACCGAGCTTTAGAACCGATACGCGAAAAATATCCGCGCGAAAATATGGGCGGCATTACCCGCGAACAGATGTATTATTGGTCGAGAAGATGGGACGGCTGGGAAGTCAAAGAAAAGGACGGCAAGCGGATCTACACCCAAGCGCCGCAGGAAATCATCGGCGTCGAGGAAGAGCCAGTTCCGATTTCGGGCATGTGGAAAATCACCAGCTTTGACGGTGAGACCCGCCATTTCAATAAAGGCGAAATTTTCCCTGAAGGAGAAGGAGTACGGACACAAAAAGCACTTCTCGGACCCCAAATGGGCCTGACCATTTGGGAGCTTGTCAAAGGAGACCATAACGAGCCTTTGCGCAGAAAGGCAATGTGGTAAGCCCTTCCCCGCCTTTCCGAACGTCAGCCGATACGTTAAAATATGCCTCGTCTGAAACCCCGTTTTTGAAGGAAAACCGCCATGACCCGTATGGTTCACTGCGTCAAACTCGGCAAAGAAGCCGAAGGTATGAAATTCCCACCACTGCCCAACGAATTGGGTAAGCGCATTTTTGAAAATGTATCCCAAGAAGCTTGGAATGCGTGGACACGCCACCAAACCATGCTGATTAACGAAAACCGTTTGAGCCTCGCCGACCCGCGCGCACGCGAATATCTGGCACAACAAATGGAACAGTATTTCTTTGGCGACGGTGCAGATGCCGTTCAAGGTTATGTGCCGCAAGAGCCAAAATAACGCCATCCCTTGCTCAAAAGGTCGTCTGAAAACGAAAATCGGATTTCAGACGACCTTTTTGTATCAATAAACTTGCTGCAAAGCCGTTTCATTTTATAGTGGATTAACTTTAAATCAGGACAAGGCGACGAAGCCGCAGACAGTAC